>CALKCC010000001.1 GCA_938082855.1 uncultured Pirellulaceae bacterium
AATCACGCTTGATCGAATGAAAGGGCGTAGATCGTTACAGGAAAAGTTGGAAGATCGTTTACGCAATGCTGATGCGAGCAAAGCGGTCGATACACTTTCGACTTACCAACAGCAGGCATTTGAGTTAATGACTTCGGGAAAAGCTCGGAACGCGTTTAATGTTAAGGAAGAGCCGGAGCACGTTCGTGACAGATATGGACGGAATCGGTGGGGGCAGTGTGTTCTGCTAGCCCGTCGATTAATTGAATCAGGGGTACGACTAGTCCATGTGAACTGGCCGCGTGAACCTGGCGATAACGCATCAGACAACCCACTTTGGGATACACATGCACAAAATGCGGATCGGCTTGAAGATGTCTTATGTCCAATATTTGATGTTGGCTACACAGCATTGATAGAAGATCTTGAGCAGCGTGGATTACTCGACGAAACACTCGTCGTGGCGATTGGCGAATTTGGTCGCACACCAAAAATCAATTCTAAAGGCGGACGTGATCACTGGGGGCCAGTCTTTAGTGCTACGCTTGCAGGCGCCGGTATCAGTGGTGGTCAGGTTTATGGAAGCTCCGATGCTCATGGAGCCTACCCGAAGACGGACAAGGTCGATCCAGGGCATTTGACTTCGACGATCTTCCACCTTGCAGGCCTAGATTACCTCGGCACGTTTACAGATCCTGCCGGAAGGGAACTTGCCTTTTCGAAACAGCCTGCATTGTTGTCATTGCTTGGTGACCAGCCGGCGACCTCTGAACGCTGTGAGTGCACCGGTGACGTCGCCCGTGTTCCGGACTTCGATGAAAAAATGATGATTCGTCAAACCTCGTTTGAAGGGCGGCAGGTCTTACAGCCGCATACCACTCCATCACGTCCTAAGGGATGGCGGTTCATTAATACGAAAACGTTTAGTGCAGAAATTCAACAGGCAGGAATGCTTGGAAAACTGCCAGTGAATCAACATTTGGTCCTTAAAAGTTCAATGGGTGACCTGCCAGGTACTGGCTCGCTTGTTGGGCAGGAAGTACGCAGTCCGTTTCCAGGGACTTATCGATTATACGCAAGCGTTATTGCCGAAGCAGCTCCTTTAGCGAGTGAGCAGTTCTTAGAGAAGTACTCGTGCCATCTCGTGTTCTTCGAGTTCACGGAAAAAGCAAAGCAAATTGACAAGCGGAAAGTAACCGGTGAAGTCGAATTCGTGCCGGAGTTCGTTACGGCTGACACGGACCAACCTCAAGTAGTCGAAGTCACTAAGGCATTTATGGTGCCACGGGGAAACTTCTCGTTCGGCCTTGGAATGGGAGTGGGCGTGGAGATACGTCAAAAACCAGATACAGGTGAAGGAACACTCGACAGTGAATTCAAATTACACGTCCTGAACCTCGATCTCGACTTTGTTGGAAAAGAACGAGACCTGGATATTGTTGTCTAAAGCGAGGTTAGTGTAATTCGGTAAGCGGGGACTGGACGCGGTTAAACGCATCCCAATCCAGGGCTGCCAATTTACTTCTCGACGAGCACCAGTAGCATCCCACGTTAGGTCCTTTTCCCTTCCTTAGGGCGATCTCTATGGAACTAATTAAGTTTGGTGCCGGTTAAGTTACGTACCCGGTGTTTTTGAATGCGCCTGTTGTGGGAAGTCGAAAGTCAGGACGAGTGGTTCCGACCCGGTGTTTTCAATCTCCACACCACCGGCTTCCAGAGCCGCCTGAGTTATAAATCCAATTTCCGGATAGACTTGGCCGAGCAACATGTCTTGGTGATATTTAACCTCGAGCTTACCAACACGACCGGCCCCGCCATTGGTGTGGAACAGAGTCGGGCATTCCGGACAGAAGTTGGTTTTGGCACCTGGTTCGACGGTGAGTCGGAGTATGGAACATTTTTGATCGCCTAGGAAGTCTCCATAGACAATCCATTTTGCATTGACGCCGTTGTCGGTAAACTCTTCAGCAACGATGGCTGGGCGTGCATTCTTTTGGACGAAATCCGGATCTTGATTCGCGGCAAAATCAAACTTCTCGACTAGGTACTCCCAGTCTTCATGCCGGTCTTTGGGATAGTCTTCCTCCCGGCAAGCGTAAAAAGCGTCGGCAGCGCCAATGCGACCGTCCAGTGTGAGGTCCTCGGCCAAAAAGTGTTCATCCATCGTGACGTGGAGTTCATGAGTGCAAAGATCGGTGGGTGAATGTAAAACGCCGTTCGGCATCACAAAACCGTTATCAAGTTGCATCATTACGTGCGGTGCGAGGTGCCGGATTCCGTTGTACTCTCCCTGGCCGAACCGTTTCATGCAGGCAAGGAATTGATCTTTAGTGACAAATGAGTATAGCCCCATCGCTGTCGTATGGTAATGTGAGGCACTGACGCCGGGGTTGTCAAACGAGTTGATGTCGTAGACTTCCCATTTGGTCCAGTGGAGGTGATCGGGAATAGGGTTAAGGTTGTCGAACTTTTTCGAAACAATTGGCCAGGTTGCCTCGCCAAATAATGTCTTTGAAAACTCCGTAACCTTTTCCCCCATCACGGCGTTGGGATTGCTGGCGATTAGATCCTGCAGGGAGATAACTTGTCCATTCGGAGTCAAAACGTGAGATTCACCTTCTCGAAAGGGAGCCTTCTGTGTACGTGAGTCGATAACGCCAGTGACGATCGGTACGGTGCAGCCCATCCATAGTTCATCGAGCCCTGTTCCGTTCATGTAATCAGGGTAGTAGGATTCCTCGTGAAGACGCAGGCGTCTCCCAGGTGTACAGAAAGTCCGTCCGGCGTACCGATGAATTAGCTGCAACACGCCCCCATTGGCGTTCAGGCATTCATCCAGAATTGAGTCAGCTCCGCCGCTTCCGTCGATTACATCGTGTTCTGGGTATTCGTGGAGTTTATCGGAGAGAATTGACGCCGGATTTGTCATAGTTGATTCACCTCAATGTGAGTTAGACGAAGCGATTGCTCCCAAAAGTTGGATAGCCCTTAGATGGAAATCTGGTAGGGACAGCCCAGCGAATATGGCAGTAAAGCGATTCGTTGAATGCTGTTGCGAGTTTGGAGTTTAGCAAAAAGAAAGACGCATGGGAATAACCAACAGGCGACAGTCTGAAGGTGATCGAACGTTACCGAAACTCTTCAACGAATTATTTGAAAGACGGGAAGGTCGCGGAGTTCGGCGGGGTGCCTTGGTAGCGAATGACTCCGTAAGGCTAAATGGCGAATGGGTGAGTGTCATTGCGATAGAATCTCCCCGTTCCTTACACGCGAAGGATACCAGGACGATTTGCATGATCCACAAAACCTAATTATCTACGGTATGAATGAGCTTCCTCCAATAGTGGGGATTCGCCAGAAACAGGGCGGAATTGATCGGCACTTTCTACAATAATGACCCCAACGATGAAGAGAACGAAGGTAGTTCACTATTGGAATCATTTGTACATATTCATTGTCTGTCTGATTTGTGTCCTTTGGCATTAATTAGTCTTAGCCTCGGCGAGCCATTTAACTACTGTCGGAATTAAGTGGTGTAGGCCATCGGTCAGTTCCGGATGAGCGCTAAAACAGAAGACTTTGCCTTTTCCGTAATCGCCTCGAACGGCGGCAGAAGTGCCTTTCATAATGCCACTTGGCGCTCCATTTTTCGCAATTTCCGATGCGTAAATGGCGAGGCTTTCGTAATTAGGAGTTTTTGGGTCATCCCACTCACGTCGGACAAGTAGCGGGCCCTGCCCATAGTAAATGTCCAACGTAGAGTCCTTCGCTCGAAATAGCTTTTGACCTGATGGTGAGAGAGTGACTTGGACCATGCCGGTTCCACGTGCCCAGTGTTTTCGGTCCAGAACTTTGGCATCGATCAGGTTCAGTGACCATGTATAGTCATTGGTGGCAAGATAAGCACCTGCACAGACCCCCAGGAACCCGCCTCCCTGTTCGACATATTCCCTTATCTTCTTTCGGCCTTCTTCGCCGAGATCATTACCTTGCTTACTGCCGCTGCCGCCAGGATGGATCAACACATCTACGGAGGAAAGTTCGCCATCCAGAATTTCCTCGGTCGTGATTCGCCTAAGTGCGACCGCAGTGTCCTTAGAGTCGGAGAGAGAGTTTACTAATTGTGTTTGGCTCTTGCCTACCCCTGCTCCTTCAAACACCGCGACGCGAATGGGATTGGCGAAGCAATCGACTGACCATCCTATGAGAAACAGAGTTATAAGAAGACGCATGGTCTACCTCATGTGACGACAGTCTGGCGAGATGTTAGTTCTAAACATTATAAGCAAAGCTGCAGGGTGTTGTATCGGCATGATCGTCTGGACGTTGCCAACAGCAATTAACGCAAGGTGGAACTACGGCTATTAATATATTCTGTCGTACACCAAGGAAGTTTGAACCGAATCTCAGAATTTGGTGAATGTGAGAGAGAGGTAACGAAACAGATAGGGAAAAACATGCCTATGGGCACTGTGGTAGTGATGTCAATGACGAAGTCCTTAGGAGACCTATGTATCAAATTGACGTGTTAAACAAGGACTGGGTAACGACCTGTGCAAAATTACCAAGGCGACTCTTGTCGCTAGTCGTGTTGCGCTAACTCGAGAGCTGGCCGGCACTTCGAATTTAGAAAAAAACAATTAAATGCAGATTTTATAAGAAAAGCACTTCCCATAACTGCCTAATAGTCGTACTGTGTTGGTAATGAGACTCAGTATCAACAAGGGGGAGTGATGGTCATAATTTTTCATTTACTAGTGGTTTTTTGGTTTGTGATTATAGGCTCCGTTTTCTTGTTGGCAAATGATGTTCGGTTTCACAATAAATAGGTAATTTGTTTTTCCACGGAGATTACATCGATGAAAACAATAGGTGTTTTTTATGGTTCTTCTACAGGTAACACCGAGTTAGCTGCCGAGATGATTTGCGATCAGCTTGGGCAGTTTGTTTCTCATTCAGCTGATATTAGTAAATCCGAACCATCAGATTTACTTGCTTATGACATTTTGTTGTTGGGCGTATCCACTTGGAACATAGGTGAGATGCAGGACGATTGGGATGATTTCCTTCCCCGAATGGAAGGCCTGGATTTAACTGGTAAGCAGGTAGGTTTCTTTGGGATGGGCGATGCGATTGGCTACTCTTACAACTTCCTTGATGCTATGGGGATGCTTTGGGATGCAGTAAAACCGCTAGGTAGTCCACAACTAGTTGGAGTTTGGCCTAACGACGAATACACCTTTGACGAGTCTTTGGCTGTTTATGATGATGGCCATTTTGTCGGAGTAGGACTTGATGAGGATAACGAGCCGGAATTGCATGAAGAACGGATCAAAGGTTGGTTGATGAAAATCATGATGGACTGCGAATTAATTCCAGCTGCTTAGATACGAGAAAGAAGTACAAATTCCATGAAACAGTCAGATTACATTCGTAGACTCCTTGATTGGGGACGCTTTACAGAGGCCAAGCTTCTTTTGTCCGCGGGGACAGTGAGGCCGGAGGCTATTTTTGAATTAGCTTTTATGCTTGGTAACGGGTTCTATTCGTGTGAGCAGTTTCGTGATGCCCGAGATGCCTTCGCCTTGGCGCAGAAACACGAAAGTATAGGGCTTCTTGCAACGGTGAAGTTTGCCAAATGCTTATTGCATACTGGTGACCGAGAGGGAGCATTAAATATTCTCCGTGATGTCAGTAATAATATTAATGCGTTGCCTCAGGAGGCACTTGATATCTTCCTTCGAATTGCTGTTCATGTCAGAGAATATGAGCTATTAGCAAAGGCGGAACAAAAGGCGCGACTAAGGTTTCCGCATACCTCTTTTTATTGGTTTGCTGGTGGAACCCTGGCTTGCAAGAATGAACGGCATTTTCAGGCGATTACCTTTTTCGCGCGGGCAGTGGAATTGTCCCCGACAAAACCTCCCTACCGCCTGGCATTGGCTCGTGCATTATTAAAGCTAAAGCGGGAAACCCAGGCTATAAGAGTGCTGGATGAGCTTGACCTTAATGCAATAACATGCATTGCAGATATAATGCTAATGAAAAATTTTTACAGTGAAATTGGTTATAGAGAAGGGATTGAAAATTGCTGCAGTGAATTAACACGGCGTTATTTTCAAAAGAATAAAAGTTAAATAAATGTGCACCGTATACCTTAGTATTTCGCCCCGGAGCCAACTTGGCACTTTCATAGTTGGCCTTTTTGTGGTTCTCTTTTCGTCGTCGTTAGTAGTTGCCGAAACTGGATGGTTTAGTTTTCAGAATGGTGGCTTGAATACAAGCGCGAAAGCAATGGAAGTTAAACAGACCGTTCAACTCGAGGAAAAGTGGTCAATTGAACTCGAAGGATACGGGCAGTCTAGTCCTGTAGTTTGGCGTAACACGTTATATACCACAGCAGTTCGGGGCGATAATAAAGAGGAATGCATCGTTGCAGCGCATGATTTGGTGAGCGGCAAAAAGAAATGGAGTTTGACATTTAAGAATCCTGCACCGCGGGAAAGCACATATTACGTTAGTAAAGCAGCTCCGACGCCAGTTGTAGACTCACACGGTATCGTATCTTTGTTTGAAGGTGGTTTGTTGGTCTCTGTCTCGCATGATGGAAAGGTTACGTGGCGACGAGACCTGCTCGACGAATTCGGCGAGCTGAATTCCAATCATGGCCTGTCGTCTTCGCTGGAACATAACGATGAATCAGTGTTTGTATGGATTGAGAGAAAAGAATCCCCTTACATCATCAGCGTAAATAAGAAGTCTGGAAAAGATAACTGGAAAGCGTCAGGGGTTGGCGGTACATCCTGGGCAACACCTCGTTTGTTAAATGTGGGCGAGTCTCAGCACTTATTGTTGAGTGGAAGCGGGCACATTATTGGTTTGGATCCATCGACAGGTAAAAGGTTATGGGATTTTACGGGTATCGATGGAAATACGGTTCCTACGCCAATGCCTTTGCGAGACGGCGAGTTTTTGATCGGGGCTACGATAGGTAGAGGTGAAGGCGGTGGTGGAAATCCAGCAGCCTTCAATGGTGTCATCAAAGTCGGTTTAGTAGGCGATCGGTGGTCGGCGGATTACCTCTGGCGTTGTGAGAAAGCGACGTCTTCTTTTGGTTCGCCGGTAGTAATGAACGGTTTAGCATATTTCGTAAACCGCTCGGGAGTGTTGTTCGTGGTGGATGCTAATAAAGGGCACGACGTGTATTCCCAGCGGCTTGTCTCAAGTATGTGGGCTACGCCAGTTAAGTTGGGGAATGCGTTAATCCTCCCCTTTAAGAATGGAACGCTTCAAGTAATCGCTGAAGGTAATGAATTCAATTCCCTTGGCGAAATCAAATTATGGGAGGACGGTGCCACCGAAGGACAACGAGGGTCGTTCGGTGCGCCTGTTCTCTATGCAATTATCCTAATTGAAGATAAGATCATTGCACGCCGTGGCGATCAACTAATAAATATTCAGATTAAATAACCAGGACGCTTTTTACCTACGGCCTGGCACTCGTAGAACGTGAGCTGGATCGTCCGCCTATAGAGATTTAGCTTCGCTCATAGACTATAGCAACAATAAAGTTCGGTAGCATCCGCTTTTCTTTTAGTAGGTCAATTGAGCTGGCTGTGATGATAGCCTCGGCGGTGATAACGGTACGAACCGCTGATTTTAATTTGGAATTAAGAAGGGGCACGGAATTTGAAATCCACTCGTATAACCATGGGATGCCTCCTGTGGAGAGAGCCGCTAAATCACTGGCTGTAAAGTTGCTCTATTTTTAGCTGCTCAAGTCGTGAAAAACTTCTCACACTGCCGCCAAAACTCAGTACGACTCCTTGCTTCAGTAAACCGCTAGCACCCGTCATTACACTCGAAAACACTGTTTTTTCAGACAAAATATCCCGTCTCGCCGATTGATCAAAATATCTGGTCAGGATAATATTGATCTCTACAGGAGAGATGGCTGAGTGGTCGAAAGCGCCAGATTGCTAATTTGGTGATCAGGTCAAACTGATCCGCGGGTTCAAATCCCGCTCTCTCCGCTTAGAGCTGGTGGGACTTCGGTCCCATTAGTTCTTTACTCTGGAAAACTAGAGTATTCGAAGCTCGTGTTCTTCACTCTGACGAGCAAAGTGATCAAGGATCTTCACACTTAATTGCTAGCCTAATTATGGGCCGAGAGGTCGCTGTGCTCTCTGAAAGCCGAATACTTGAGACAAGTTTAGACGACCTTGAACAGTAAAAAACGCATCTCCTGTATGCCGTTAATCTAGAACGTTCGCGTCGGTTCATTGTGGCGTGAGTAGCTGCATTCAAAAATAAACTAACCGGAGTCCTCAGCCTGATTAGAATCAGGTTATTACAGGTTTGAATTTGAACAACTAACCTCAAACGTCCAAGATGTACGACGTCCCGGCTTTCCTAGAGTCTCGTGATCATGAAAATAGAACCATTCTTAACGGAGCAGTTTTTCGCCGAATATGAATTTTCAGCGGAGTTTCTTCTAGCCTCTTCCGATTGTGAAACAATTTCCATCGCACAATTGTTACAAATGTCTGGCTCAACGCTCGAAGAATTGGGCGACCTCACTCTCGGTTATACCGAGTCACAGGGAGATCCCCAGCTTCGTTCTCAAATTTCTCAGAGGTATCTCAATATAAGTAGCGATGAAGTCGTTGTCCTAAATTCCCCAGTCGAAGGCATTTATCTTTCCATGCAGGCCATCCTGGAACGAGGAGATGAGGTGATTGCATTACGTCCCGCCTACGATGCTCTCAATAATCTGCCCCGACATCTGTGCGGGACTATTGTCCCCTGGAACCTTGTACCTCGATCAGGTTGTTGGGAATTAGATTTTGAGACTTTGGAATCACTTATTGGTCAGCAAACTCGTATGATTGTTGTTAACTTCCCCCACAATCCGACCGGGTATGTTCCTTCAAACTCAGACTTTGAACGTTTGGTCCGATTGTCGCGCAAGCACAATCTATGGCTGTTTTGTGACGAGATCTATCGAGGCCTGGAGTTCGGGCCAACCATTCCATCAGCGTCAGACGTGTATGAAAAAGCGATTGTTCTTAATGGCTTGTCTAAAACGTTCGGTTTGCCTGGTTTACGTTCCGGCTGGTTGGTTATCCGTGAAAAAGAACTTCGTGCTGAGATAATAAACTGGAAGCACTATACAAGCATCTGCGCCCCGACGCCCACCGAATTCTTAGCTCGGAAAGCTTTACTTATCGGGGATAGGCTAGCTGCACGCAGCAAAGCGATTATTGAGCAAAATCTTAAATTGTGCGAGGCATTCTTTGACTCGGTCCAGGATCAATTTATCTGGCGTCGTCCACAAGCTGGTTCAGTCGCGTTTGTAGAACTTGATCTCACACAGGTTGGTTTCGATTCAGCAACCTTATTCTGTCATCATCTGGCGCAGAATTTTGGAATAGTGCTATTGCCAGGTCGATGCCTTGGTTTTGAAGACAATTTTGTTCGTTTTGGCCTTGGGCGGTACAATTTCGGCGATGCACTACAAGCCTTTGCGAAGATCATCAAAACCTTGTGATGATTAGATATCAGGTCATAGGTCAGTAGTTTTTCAAAGCGA
>CALKCC010000002.1 GCA_938082855.1 uncultured Pirellulaceae bacterium
ACTGATAAGAGGCTTTTCAGCAAGAATCCAAAAATAAATCGACTGACAATCAGTGCTCTAAAAATCGCACCAATCCGCCAGTCAATTGTATTCCAGTTATTGCGAGGAAAACCCTCTAAGTGGTGGGTGAAGGATTCGAACCTTCGAAGGCGCTGCCATCAGATTTACAGTCTGACCCCTTTGACCGCTCGGGAAACCCACCGGGTATCGTTCTATTTAAGTTCAAACCCATCAGACTACTAGAGTCATTAATAGATCGAAACCTGCTTTTTACGAGAGCCACCGAAGGGAATCGAACCCTTAACCTGCTGATTACAAATCAGCTGCTCTGCCAATTGAGCTACAGTGGCCTACCTGTTTACCTGCCTGGGGGCCCCAAACGGGAATTCCCCAACCGGTAAAACGTGTAAATATACCGAAAACAACCACTTCTGCAATATGAGACTTCACAGAGTTAGCAGTTTATATAAATGGTATAGAACCAAAATATACCTGCCTATCGGACCTGTGAAGCGGAGAATACAGGAAAAATCGAACAATTCAACAGTTAAACAGCCGAGCAACTAACCAAGAGGACCGCAGGCCATGGTAGCGCAGTAGCACCGCCATGGCCTGTGGCTTCATCCTTCTATAGATAGACTATAGGTCAAGTGGGGCGAGCCTGATTGAGAAGAGTCCGTTTGAGAATCTAATTTTCAATCAGCTCCATATGCTCCACGGTCGCTTCGCGACGCAGTTTTCTCAACGCTTTGGCTTCAATTTGTCGCACCCGTTCCTTGGTCACGCCAATCTCCTCACCAACCTGCTGGAGTGTCTGAGGCTCGCGGCCAGGGGCCAAACCAAAGCGACTGATGATAATCTTCTGCTCACGGTCATCCAATTGAGTCAGGATACTGCCGATCGCCAGTTTGCGGTTTTCGTCTTCCAATTCCAATTGCTGGCGACTCGTTCGAGGATCATCCTGAAGAACAAAGGCTTCTTCCAGACTGGTCCTGAATCGATCGCGATGACGAAATTCGTTGGGAATTGTCCGAGCAAAGTTTTTCATGATGGCCCAAGAGGCATACGTTGAGAATTTGTTTCCTAAAAGATAATTGAATTTCTCCGCCGCACGAATCAAGGACATATTGCCATCACTCACAAGCGTGAAGAAATCCTCCGTCGCTTTCATGTGCCGTTTGGCAATCGAGACAACCAGTCGCAGGTTTGACCTGACAATCATCTGCTTCAATGCGACAGCTGATTCCCACCACGATTCGATCTCGTCCATTAAGGAATGATCGCCTGTCTTCTCATACATCACTCTTAGCTTCGAAGCGCGGTACTTCGTGTAGTTGTACTTGCGGAATAAATGTTGTTCCTGAGCTCTGGTCAGCAATGGAACTTCGTAGAGCGATGACAAATACGATGGAAGCTCTTTGGGAGCTCGCGTCCGGCGAGGTGTCGTTTCCGGTTCAGGAATCGGAGCCATGATTCTTCTTTCGGCTCCGCGCCGACTGAATTCATCCGAAGGCATGAAATCTAAAGGTAACTCCATAATCGCAACGCGGCGCATCTCGTTGATGACTCGATGAATTGTTGATGCCGTACGATTGAATTGCCTTGCTAGCATCGCCACGCTAGTTCCACCATTGAATCGCTGGAAGATACTCCGCTTGGATTCTTCAGATAGTTTCCCTCGAGCTCGAGGGAAGATCGCCGATTCAGGATGATCGGTGTCATGGCGTTTGAGCGTATAGCGGATGGTTTCGATACTCCTGGCAAAATGGTCTGCCACCTGCCGAGCTGTTTCGGAGGGGCAAGCGCCAGTGGCTGCAAGTTGGCGAGCATGCAATAAAATCTCGCTCTTCTCCGAATCAGAGAGCTGACTGAATTTCTCGCCACGAGAGACTCGTTCTCGATTGTTCGAAATAAACGTATCGACGCTCGTGCGAGTGAACGCGACACGCTTACGTCCTTGGATGATAATCTTGCGACTTACTAATCCGTTGTTTCGCCAACGTGAAATGGTCTTGGAGGACACTTGCAAATGAGCACTCAGAGTCTGAACCGTATAGACAGGCTCGATGATCTCGTCTGCCGTAAGACTTATGCCTTCGGTTAGATCTTCGACAATAAGTCGCAAATCGTGCTGAATGACGTCGCTATCTAGCTTCAGCTTGGAGTCCACTCCGGTCGGCGTTTCACTCTGGCCAGTAATCCGACTATAGAGGTATCCAAATGAGAATGACTGATCGCCGGGGATATCGTATATCAGCTTTTCTGTACGATTGACGTAGAGCAAGATGACTTCACGATCGCTAACAGATGCTAATGCATCTCGCAATTCGCGCAGCGCACTACTGCGGTAAGATGAGTTCATGGCTATTCCCTTCTCTGCCAGACTCCTGGTTGCTGTTCCATGTGAACGCACCCTTTGACTGATGAGCAATGCGGCGATCGAAAGTCCTTCCCAAGACTTCAACAGTCGCTTGCTACCAAAAACAGTTATAAAGTGTCGTCACGCAAATCAGGAATCTTATGTTGCCGTCTCGTGTGGTGAGCCCCTGATAACCGTAGTAGCTTTGAGGCTGCTTTAGTTTGGCTAACTAAAGTGTCCAATCTGCTACCTACGAGATGACAGCTTTATTATAAAGGCCTTGTCAAGCTTTTCCCTATAAGTACGTATCTAAACGACGCTTGGTGCACCAAATTCTCACTCGCCAATGACTCGATTTTTTTCTAAATGAGTCTGAAAAAACAGTGGTTTGAGAACATATAGACCAGTTTTTATGAAAAACTCAGGATTCCGTGAGCCTACCAATATCCTGAAAACACCTCGATATCCCTGCTACAGAGCTAAATTGCCTTAACAAAGGGCTGTTTATACGTCGATTTACCGATTAACCGGTCCGTTTATGACATTCCGGTGACAACCGCCCATGCGCGCTTAATTCGGAACAATCATGATGCCATCCAAACAGAGCCTCATGATAAAGTCTCGACTTGGCCGCTAGCCAATTACAACGATACGTAAACTCAATGGTTAAGAAGCAATCACGCCGGCACCTACGCAGCAAGCTTCTGGTCACTTCCATGATCAGTTTGTTCTCGGCGTGCGCTCTTATTCAATTACCGGGACAGGTACTTCAGGCTCAAACCTATTTGCTTCAGCCTGGGGATGAACCACTACATCAGCAAGTCGATGTAACGGTGGATGTTCAGGGAGTGGTCAAAATCAAGTCGGCAAGGTTTGGCGTTGTGGACCAACGAGTGAAAGTTCATGGAAAGCAAAACTACGAGCAACGGCTCTCCTTTCAGCGGGCTACCCAGTTATGCCGAGCGATTCGGTATTATCAAAATTTGGAATCCAATGTAAGCATTGGTGAAGGCCAGCTATCGCATCAATTACGCAAAGAACGCAGACTCGTTGTTGATCAGTATCAAAATCAACAGCATCGACTCTATTCGCCGCAGGGAATGCTGACGCGTGATGAACTTGATTTGCTTGATGTCCAACTCAGCCCGACCGTGTTTTACAAGCTCCTGCCGCCAGGACCTGTTATGCAGGGTGATCATTGGCAATTGGATGAGGCGGACCTCTCAGCACTTCTTACATTGGATGCTGTGGCTCAAAGCGATATCTCAGCAACACTTCAATCAGTCACGGCCAATCAAGCACAGATCGTTTGTAAAGGAAGTGTCGGTGGAGGTGTCAATGGCGTGCTCACTCAAATCGACCTTGAGCTTTCCGCAAAATACAACCTGACAACCCATAGCTTCACTCAAGTCTCCTTGAAAATGTCGGAACGACGCGAGATCGGATACGCCAAACCGGGACTGGATGTTGAAGCCACAGTCGTAGTTGCCCTAGAACCAACAGACTCTTTTAAGACGCTGACAGATTCGATTATCGAAAAGTGTGATCGCCCGATTACCGCATCCGATGAAATGCTTGAATTCATTCCTCAGGTAAACTCGATCCAATTGAAACTCAATCGAGACTGGCACGTCATGATGGATCAGCCTGAATTGTTAGTTATGAGGCAGGTGGTTCGCGGTGAATTGGTGGCACAATGTAGCCTGAGCCGCCTACAACCACTGCGTGATGGCCAACGTATGAGCATCGAGTTGTTGAAAGAGCAAATTCAAAAGTCTCAGGGAGACAAGTTAGCCAAGATCACCGATTCTCGTCAGGAACGGTTGCATGGCAAATACCCTCTGACACATATTGCGGCCGTGGGATTGGTAGGGGAAGCCACGTATCAGTGGTCCTATCATCACGTCACCGACTTATCAGGAAACCAATACGTGTTTGTATTTACGATTCCCAGTGACAAAGTGACACAGTTCCAGTTGCAGGATCGAAACATAATTGAATCTTTTGTTTTTCGTGCAGAACAGGCTGAAAAGCAGCCTGTTCCGGCTTCCGCAGCTACTAGTACGACCAAACGTTAAGAGACTTCAACCCATTTAAAACTTGACCGTTTGAAAACGCGGTTTTTATACTCGAAATGAGAGCACAAGTCGCAAGGAGTCATTAAACTTCTTGAACTTGAGTTCGCCAGAGAAAAGGTCCGGAGATGACCAGATCATCCATACATACTGTTTTTGCAAATTCGACATGCTACGCAGCACTGTTGGCCCTGTGGCTTTTTGCCCCGGGACAAGCAACTGCTCAGCAGGCAGAACGCGTCCTCGCACCGGGTGTGCTTACCACCATTGCTCCGGTAATTGAGGAAGGGGAAACCTACTCGACGCCAGCAGATCTGATTGAAATCTCCAAAGCGCGGTCGTTCCTGCAATGGCAGCCAAAGTTCACCCCAGCCACACGGACGTTGTTTGAACGTTCGTTGCAAGTTCCATTACGTCGTAATGTCTGGGGATTGGAATTTACCTTTAAGCCGTTTCGAATGGCTGAAGTGGACGTGCCACAGGCCTCCGGGAAAATGCAACGTAAGACGATCTGGTATATGGTTTATCGAGTTCGTTATTTAGGGGAAGAAGTTCATTTCGAATCGCAACCGGATAACATCGGTGATGGTGATCCTCGATACACTCGATTTAGCAACATCCGTAAAGATGCTAAGTTCCGCTATTTCATTCCTTACTTCACCCTGCGAAGTCATTTGGAAGATAAAGAGTATCTTGATCGATTGATTCCATCGGCAATCGACGAAATTGCAGAGATTGAAAAGGTGCCGGGCCCTCTGCTCAACTCGATTCAAATGTCTAACACAAAGATTCCCAAAGAGGACGCCGAATCCGGTAAAGGAATTTGGGGAGTGGTTGCCTGGGAAGATATCGATCCCAGAACTAATTTCTTCTCACTCTACATTCAAGGACTGACGAACGCCTACCGTTATCAGGACACAGCCGAAGATCCTCAGGTAGGAGATCAAATTGCTGCTGGGCGGGAGATTGAGTTAAAGACGCTGCAACTTAATTTTTACCGACCGGGAGATACGATCGAGTTAACAAAAGACAATGTGTTCTTTGGTTTGCCAAATGCCGTACCTCGACCGGAAATTATCTACACCATTGAACCGGGAGATAACCTCAAATCACTTGCTAAGCGATTTCTAAGTGACGAATCCCGAGCCTTTGAAATCTATCAACTCAACCGGGATGTTCTATCGACTCCAAATAAACTCCCTGAAGGGACGTTGATCCGCTTTCCTCGAAATAACCAGGAACGCTACAACGACCTGGATCCCGTTATTTTGCATACGGCTCGGACAGGCGAAACACTGGATACCATTTCCCAGACTTACGATGTTCAGGTTATTGACCTGCGAAGAATCAATGCAGATTACATCGCAGTTGGAGAGGAACCTGTTGCGGGCGAGCTTGTGATGATTCCGGTTAATCTCAATCGTCTTAATCGTCCAAACAATGCCCAACAGGATATCTACAAGATTTATACGTTGCGGCAGGTAAGGATTATGCGACTTTATGGAATGAATAAGTTCTCCAAAAGTCAGTGGATCTATACCGGAACCAACTCTCCGGTATTCCGCAGTGCTGAAAATCCTGCTACCACGGAAGTACAACCAATCACCAAGTAGGCTCGTGGCAAAAGCGATGCCGATTGGGAATGATACTTCGATCGATAGTTAGACCCAAAAATCCGTTTCCGTCCCGAAGACAAGAGGAAATGGAACGAGGGAAACCGGTGTTAAGGCAAATTCAGCTGAAATAGCCTCTTGATGAGTTGGCCAAGCCAGTTTAAAAAAGACCTTTCCACCCTTGGTGGATAGAAATACAACATTCCAACAAAACAGATTAGCAATAGGTCAGAACCATGGCTCATAAGAAGGGACAAGGCTCCAGTCGAAACGGTCGCGATTCAAATGCACAGCGTCGTGGAGTTAAGAAATTCGGTGGCGAAGCAGTCATCGCTGGTAATATCCTCGTTCGACAGGTGGGCAATAAATTCCACCCAGGTAAAAACGTTGGGCAGGGAAAAGACTACACACTATTTGCACTTACCGATGGTGTAGTTGAGTTTGACCGCAAAGGTCGTCGCATCAACGTGGTAGCGGCCAGTAACTAATCACTCTCCAATACATGCACAGGGATGTCTCCATTTGTTGGGGATATCCCTTTTTTTATTGCTTTCAAAAATAGCTCGGGACCCACCACGCCATGTTTGTTGATCGTGTTACCATCGAACTCATTGCCGGAAAAGGCGGAGATGGGTGTTTGAGTTTTCGTCGGGAGAAGTACGTGCCTCGAGGAGGCCCGGACGGAGGCGACGGTGGTAACGGAGGGAGTATCATCATTCAGGCCGAAGCCGGAGTTGATAGCCTGACCGCACTGAGCCATCGCAAATTTTGGAAAGCAGATCGAGGCCATCACGGTAGCGGCCAAAATCGTCGTGGTAAAGATGGGAACGATGTCACAGTCAAAGTCCCACCGGGGACCATCATCATTGATGCCGAACATGACTTCGTCATTAAGGACCTGGTAGAAGACGGTGATTCTTTTGTGGCCGCTCAGGGGGGCAAGGGCGGCAAAGGGAATGCACGCTTCAAATCCTCGGTCAATCAAGTGCCACGCGAGTGGACTCCAGGTGCTGAAGGTGAAGCACGGAAATTCAAGCTGGAATTGAAAGTTATTGCTGATGTAGGGCTGGTTGGAAAACCCAACGCCGGTAAAAGTACACTCCTCAGTCGTGTGACCAAAGCAACTCCTCAAATCGCGGACTATCCCTTTACCACGAAGTTTCCAAACTTGGGAAGAGTCGTCCTGGATTGGGAACGCACGTTTATCATGGCAGACATCCCTGGGTTGATTGAAGGAGCCAGTGACGGTGTTGGACTGGGGCACGAATTTTTAAGACATATCGAACGAGCCGGTATTCTGGTCCACTTGGTCGAGCCACAACCGATGGATGGTACAGACCCACTGGAAAATTACCACGCAATTACCGATGAGCTGGTTCAGTACAACGAACAACTCGGCCAACGCCCGCAACTTGTTGCTGTCACCAAAGCAGAACTTCCTGACGCAGAGCAGGTACGGGACCAGTTGGCAGCGGCAATCAACTCCGACGTGTTTCTAATCTCCTCGGTAACCGGCCAAGGACTCAACGAGCTGTCCAATGCGATCTTTCAGGCTTTGCAGCAGGCATCTGAATCATGAATTCACTGGTCGCGGTTGATGTCGGTAACAGTAGTATTAAATTGGGCTGGTTTCCCGACGGGTACACGTCCGGCGAGCTACCCCCTTCGCAGGTTTTGACACTTAGCGAAGAAGAACTCGCCAGCCCTTCCTGGAACGCTTTCTGTGCAATGATTGCGGCAAACTCACACTGGGCTATTGCCAGTGTGAATCAATCTGCCTGCGATGCGTTGACTAACCTGCTAAAGACAGATTGCCCGTCAGCAAAGATCACACACTTGCACAACTCGATGCTGCCGATAAGCACCAAGCTGGATTCACCGGAACGGATCGGCACTGACCGTTTGCTGGCTGTGTTAGCCGTGCGGGAATTATTCCCGCAGGCAAGACCAGCCATTGTGATAGATTCCGGTACGGCAGTGACCGTCGATGTGTTAGATACGCAGGGGGAATTCGCCGGTGGAGTGATCATGCCAGGCTCGGCACTTATCGCCCGAGCCCTCAATGCTGGCACTTCGCAATTACCTGAAGTGAATCCGGATGGACAACATCCACCGTCAGCGATCGGTACCAACACGTCCGAGGCAATTTCTGCAGGCATCTTCTGGGGATTGGTAGGCTCCATTAAAGAACTCATTAACCAACAACGGAAAACGCTGGGTTTAGACACTCCAGTCTTCGTCTCGGGTGGCGACCGATGGTTGGCAAGTCATCTAAACATTGAATGCGAAGTGACAGCGCACTTATGCCTTCATGGGATTGCGATCGCCGTGCAGTCTGAGTTGCAGTCATGAGCAGTGTTGGCAGCCTAAGATTCGCTCAGGTTACTCCGGTCGGTCGATCCGCGATTGCAACTCTGATACTTGTAGGCGACCAGGCGGCTGAAGTTGTTTCCTCTTACTTTCAGCCACTCGGCAGCAAAGCACTGACGGACTACCCTCTGAAACGCATCGTCTTTGGCAAGTGGATGCATCCGGATGGTACATACGAGGAATTGGTAGTTTCGCGTGTTGCGGATCATCAGTTGGAAATTCACTGTCACGGAGGGATGGTCGCTGTCGAAGCCGTGGCTGCGTCGTTGGTAAACTCTGGTGCTCAGCAGTTGAATTGGAAGGAACTCGATCAATTGCAGTTCGGTGCAGAGTTGCCTTACTGGAAACAGGCAGAGCAATTGTTACCACAAACCACCACCGCTCTGTCCACTCGGCTCGTCATGGAACATGCCCAGGGTGAAGTCGAGCAGGTGTTGCAACAAGTCGCCAAACTGAAAGAGGCCGGGCAAACGCAGGAGGTTCGTCAAATTCTTCAGCCCTACGAAGGAGCCAGTCAACGAGGACGCCATTTAATCGAACCCTGGAACGTTGTGATTGCGGGAAAACCAAATGCCGGAAAAAGCAGCTTGATGAACCAATTGGTTGGGTATCAACGAGCGATTGTAAACCAGCAACCAGGCACGACTCGGGATGTTTTGCGAGCTCAGACCGTGATTCACGGTTGGCCGGTTGAATTTGTCGATACCGCTGGCTTACGTCAGGGTGAAGATGCGATCGAAGTGGCAGGAGTCGAAATGGCAAAGGGCCAATTGAGTCAGGCAGATTTGGTACTGTGGATTCATGATCTGACGGATCCCTGGGAAGCGGACAGGATTGAACAGATTCCTCATCAACAAATGTTGGTGATCGGCAATAAGGCCGATCTAACAACGGAAGTGCCTGATTGGGCACAGTTGGTCGTTTCAGCCCAGACCTCAGCCGGTATTGATTCCCTGCTGGAACTCATCCTGAAAACACTCGTCCCTGAGTTTGGTAACCCAGACTTCAAAGTGCTGTTTTCTGAAGCGATGGAAATGAAAATGATTTCCATTTAGCCAGTTAGACAATTAGACAATTAGACAATTAGACAATTAGACAATTAGGCAGTTGGGCAGTTAGGCAGTTAGGCAGTTAGGCAGTTAGGCAGTTGGGCAGTTAGGCAGTTGGGCCCGACTACGACGGGTAAACTAGCGGAGCTGGAAGTCAGGCTGGTTTTCGAACCCAATTGAAACAATTGACAATTGTCTAAACGTCCCAATGACCATTGTCACATGGTTAACTGGTTAATTGTAGAAAGAGATCGTCCGTTCCACCTTCGCCCGTTGGGCTTCAGTGGATAAACTCCGTCCTCGGGATGTATTCGGGACAATTGAAGTAATCGAAACTGAAGGAGGAATTCATCCCCACTCAAATGGTTAGTGCTACAGAAGCAGGGAGTTTATCCGTCGTAGTCCGTAGGACGAAGTCGGATCAGAGGTTTTCTCCTAAAATGCGTAGGCCGAATGGCCGAAGCCCCTTAGACAATTGTGGCTTAAGAAGCTTTGGAGACTACTCTTCTAATTTGCCTTCGACAATGTCTTCCCAAGGATCGATGTCCGGTTCAGACGGATCTACCTGATCGAATCCCCGCGGAACCTGTTGATAAAACTCATTCACGCGAATTCTAGATTTAAACCAGCGGCTAATTCCTCGGCGGTATAAAGACCGTGTCACCGGAATTAAGATCGTAAACCCGATGATATCGGTTAAGAAGCCTGGTGTGATTAACAGAGCCCCGGAAATCACAATCAATAAAGCGTCTGCCATTTCCTGCCCCGGCATCGCCATCTGTGCCATCTTTTGCTGAATACTGGCCATCGTTCGACGGCCTTCCTGCTTCGCTAGCCAACTACCTGCTAAACCAGTAAGGATGGACCACCCGATCGTAAAATCCCAGCCAATCGCTCCGCTCACTTCGATGATGAGATAGAGTTCTGTAAGTGTCATAGCGACAAACAGAACAAAGAGAATTCCCATGGTTTTTTACTTCTTAATCAGGCCAGGTACTGCCTGTCACGATTAGCGTTGTTTAGACAGAGCTTCTGCTGCATCAGAGATCTTTTCGGCTTCTTGGGGCTGGCCTAAAGCTCGATACATGATTGCCAAATTGTTGTACGGAATCTTGAGATTTTGGTTCGAGAATTCCTGTACCTGCACCGCTCGTTCGATCCACTGAATTCCACGTTTGGTGAGATTGAGGCCCTTTGGGCGATTCCCATCTTTCCAGTAGGAAAGTCCCATGCTTACCATGCGTTCACCGTGCCATCCCATGCCACGTGTGTACTTCTCGACATGCTCGGACGTTAGATACTCTACAGCCTGATCGTACCATTGGCAGGCTTCTTCATGGTTTTGGTTGTCTATAGCTTTGACACTGCCCAACGAATAACACAGAGCTCCCATCGCAGCATGCGTCTGAGCATTTTCCCATTGCGGTGAGACGGTTTCCACTTTGAGGAACTGTTGAAACAGCTGATAAGATTCCATCCCCAGTTGCTGTACCCGATCACCATCTTTTCCTTTTCGAGCCGCTTCAGTGCCGTGAGCCAGAGCCAACGCCCAATCCCACTTGATACGCTCCAGATACTCAGGTGATGCTCCCTCTGTTTGTTGTAACTCGGCAGAAAGCTGATCGACTCGGTCAATCCACGGTGCTAAATCGACGCCTTCATCGAGTAATGCCAACGCTGCCAGAGAACGGCGGCAAACTTCCAGTCCCAGCGTGCTATCGTGGTAGTCATTCTGTAACAAATGGTCGGTCAATTCCCACGCAATATTTGCCCACCGCGGGACGACCGATGCTTTTTCTTCTTCAGCGAATGTACCATGAGCGATGTCACTGGCTACTGCCAGATGCCCTTCAATGACAAGCCGAATTGCATCGTATTGGATTTGTAAATCATCGTCTTCCATCATCTCGCGTGCACGCTGAATGGATTCGGAATGATGAATCATGGCCTGTTTGTAATCTGGTGTGTCTGCATTAGCCAGCAGTTGCCCCATCATATAAGCCGCCCGGGAACGGACGAGTGGGTCGAGCCGAGTATTGTTCCTGATGGCACGGACTCGCTGAAGC
>CALKCC010000003.1 GCA_938082855.1 uncultured Pirellulaceae bacterium
TCTCTCAGAGGTTGCAGGGCTTGTTTGTCCCGACTTTCTGTAGCCGACTGTTTGTTGTTTTTCCATACCAGTGTGGCAATGAAAGAGAGCACCAGCGTGGACATGATGATTTCTCGCCACAGACTTTCTAAGTAGGCCGTCCAGTGTGTAGCAGAGTTGTTTGCTTGATCGGCGGTGAGATCAAGGATGGTAGCCACGTGGACGTCAAACTCTTCAATGGTGGTGTGCGGGACGACAGGGATGACACCTTGCACTAGCTCAATCACATTCTGTTTGACTTCGGTGGCCGTCGCTTGCTGTTGTTGGATGGAGGTTGCACGACGATTATTCGCGACTTGCTGAATGTATGAATCGGGAATCCCTACGGAGACTGACGCTTTGACTGCCTGAGAGGCGGTATCCGGCTCCGATTGAGCTACAGGATAAAGCCCGACTTCAATCCGTACATTGGGAATGTCAATCAGTAGATTGGAAATGCGGCTTCGCCACCAGCGTTCGTAGTTCCGTAGTGCCATGTCTAGGCTGGAGGTGTTGTAATTTGAATCGGTGGCTCCAAACGTATGGCCAGTATTGAGATCGACAACAACAACATGATTACGGTCAAGCCCCGCGAATCTTGCGGCAGTGACTTCGCGAATCGCTTCTGACATTTCGAGAGTGACTTCGTTGTTTTGACTGGCCTTGATGGCTGCCAACGCAGTCATTTCAGTCTTGCCCGATAATCCCCGCTGTTGGTGGTCGTCGATATTGATTTGAGCTTCTTCTACGCCAGGGATCTGCATAATGATGCGAGCCAAATCTTTTTCGCGTGCATTGCGAAGTCGCATCTCACGTAAGCTTTGAGTGTCGAGAATGCTTCCGTTACTTAGAACCGAGTCGACGTCTGAATTGAGAGTATGTGGTTCAAACTTACCGTTAAGTGCGGTGAGATATTCAACACGTTGCTGCTTGGGGATGAAGATCTGTTTGCTCTTCAATTCCCAGTGATTTAATCCGGCGGCGACAAAGTGCTGAGTGATCTGTGTAATTTCGGTGTTTGTAAATTCATGATTCCCGTGCAGCGGTACCATTTCGATCGATGGCGTGCGTAACGCCATTGCCGAGAATGAGACGATAATCAACAACAGGCATATGCCAGCCGTCGCCCGAACGCGAAAGCTAGCTTCGCGAAAGCGTTGGAAGGCTGGGATGAATAGTTGCTGAATTCGATTCATAATCTGGTGAAGCGGTTTAAGCCGCTTGTGTTCGCCTTATGGTTTGTAGGATAAGCGTGATTACAGCTCCGCCGTCAGGTTGGTTTCCGACGCGGATTCCACCACCATGCTTCTCCATAACGGTTCTTACGTTGGCAAGCCCCAAGCCGGTAGCACCGGGGCGAGTCGTATAAAACGGTTTAAAAATGCGATATTCATTTCCAGGAACAATTCCCGGCCCACGATCGATAATATGTAATTCAATCGTTTGATTTACCACTTGGACTTCGATGCATAACGCTGAGGATTTAGGCGAATGCTCTACTGCATTGAGCATGAGATTCTCCAAAGCCATCGTTAGCCAATTTTGGTCGCCGTATGTGAGGATGGATTCGTCGTTGCAGACGAATTCCCAATTAGATTGGTACTCCTCCAGTCTCGTACTTACACGGCGTATTGCCTCGTCCACGACAGTCCGTACGTCGACCACTTCCCATTGCGGGTGTTGCCGTTGTGTAAAAAAGCTCAGGTTGTCAGACTCCATTGGCCATTTCCCAAACTGACAATTAATCGTCTGGATATTCGCGGCAAATTTGTACTTAAAACGGCTTACTTACGTCAATGCAGATATTCTCTCGAACTTCGATTGTTAGCCGCGCATGAAGAAAGGCAGCTATTGGTTTAATAGCTGCCTTTCTGCATTTTTTACCATTTGCTGGTAGATTCCATTCAGGTCAGTGCACTGAATGGGTGGCTTTCGGTAGAGCTTAGACAAGTTCTGCCATGGTGCTGACCAATCCTTTCACAGCATCAATGCTGTTCTGGAATGCGGCCTTTTCTTCTTCGGTGAGGTCAATTTCGACGACTTTTTCGACGCCTCCGCTGCCCAGCACAATCGGAACTCCGACGTAATATCCTCCGACGCCATATTCTTCGTCGCAGTAAGCGGCACAAGGAATGACTCGCTTTTTGTCTTTAACAATAGCTTCGACCATTTGAGCACAGGCTGCGGCCGGAGCATAAAAAGCACTCCCTGTCTTCAGCAGTCCAACAATCTCTGCACCACCTTTTCGAGCTCGATCAACGATTTCGTCAAGCCGCTCTTTCGAGATCAACTGAGTGATCGGGATTCCACCGACGCTCGTGCAGCTTGGCAGTGGTACCATTGTGTCGCCGTGTCCACCCATCAATAAGGCGGAAATGTCCTCGACGCTAACACCTAATTCCATTGCTAGGAAAGTACGATATCGAGCGGTGTCTAAAACACCGGCTTGCCCTAGTACTCGCTCTTTAGGAAATCCAGTGACTTGAGCACAGCGTTGAACCATCGCATCGAGTGGGTTACTGACAACAATCACGACAGCATTTGGGCTCGTCTCTTTGATTTGCTCAGAGACAGCGGTCATGATTTTTGCGTTGGTGGCCAGCAGGTCGTCCCGACTCATGCCAGGCTTTCTTGGAATACCAGCGGTGATCACAATCACATCGCTGTCCGCGGTATCAGCATAATCGGTTGTGCCCACAATGTTCGAGTCAAATCCCATGACAGGAGACGATTCCATCAGGTCGAGGGCCTTGCCTTTCGGCATATCTTCGGTTGCGGGAATATCGACAAGCACGATATCTCCCAATTCAGCAGCTGCACACCAATGAGCAGTTGTTGCTCCTACATTACCCGCCCCAATGATCGTGATTTTCGCACGTCGCATGAAAGAAACTCCTTTTCAGGCACTAATTGTTATCTGATTTCAATAAAACAACACTGCCTGACATTGTCCGTGACTCAGATTCAACGTCAAGATGTGGCAAGCGGAATCTCGGCAGTTTTACTCTTCGACCTCAGTGTCTGCAGGTTGCTCCAAACTCGACAGGAAGTCCTGATCGATTCCCCCCTGGTGTCTGGTTGCTTCGGTCTGCTTACGAGCTCCTTCGTCGACACGCTTGGTTTTCACCAGGAATCCGGAAATGATCAGCAATGCTACGACAAATCCAATTCCGAGGTAGATGCTTGCTCGGCGGCCTCGAATATCCGCCGGTTCGTGGACGGTGATATCGCTGGCAATAAAGAGAGGGCTCAATTGGACTCGATTGTTACCGGATTGCATGGTCCGGGCAGACTGATAGGTCCAGAGCTTGATGAAAAATCCATGCAGAGTGATTTCTTCGTGGAGTGAATTGCTGCGGTAAGTGCCGTGCTGAATCTGTTCGTGGGCAGTTTGTAGAGTTGCCGGTAATTCGATTACACAAATTTGCACTGGGTAGCGGTATTTATAGATGAGTCCTGTTTCATCGGCTTCGTTCGCTTTTAATTGGATGGCCTCCTCCCCCAGATAGACGAAAGCATCGAGTTGCCAGTAATGGTCCAGCCCCAGGCGGTGTTGCATTTTTTCATTGTTGATTTCGACTTTAGTAATCTGACGCACATCGGCAGAAAGTGAAATAAACTGCCCCTGAAGATTGCGAGTCGACTGCAGGAATTCAGATACGGTGGGCGAAGGAACGTTAGTTTGATTAGCGGTCGCTTGGATTTCATGGCGGGATTCCTCCGTGTTGAGGATCGAAAGAATCTGAAAGAACGCTTCCGTATCGGCGATATTCATCGTCTTACCGTTCGATCGCCGAAGGTCATCAAGCAATCCCGCATCAAAGCCAAAACGACTGAGCAACGCGATCCCGTCATTGATTTTCTCTTCCGCCGAGGGAGCTTGAGGTAACCATTCGATACGCTTGGCTGCCATGACAATTTCACGAGCACCCTGCTCTTCTGCTACCTTTAAGAAAAGCCCATCGACGGCTACGGGGTGGTCCAATTCAAAGGATGCGTCTGGGGCCAGAGAATTTGATTTTTGAGTCTGGGCTTGCTCTGAATTGGCCGGTTGTGCCGGTGATTTCCATTCATCGGGAAACCAGGCGATGGGCAGTTTTCGTGTGGCTATACGCACAGAGATTTCGGAATGTTCCGGTTTAATCCAAACCCAAAAGAAAGAGCGAAAGCCCAGTAAGCGAGCCGCCTCTTCAACGATAGGTTGGCGTTGGATGCGTTGCACTCGTCCGGGGATGCGATAAAAGTCGACTCGGTAATCATCCGGTGTCTCTGTAAACGCAGTCAATAATGAGGCAGTGTCCAGCGTGTGACTGCCCGACCAGCGTTTTACATCGCTAGTGTCCAGCGAGTGAAGGTGCCGTAGGACAAATCCTGTAGTATCGATGTCTTTGCCTGCAATCGGTTCAAAGTCGATCAGAAACCTCAATTGGCTGTCACCAATACCTGAAATCTCTAACATCTGCTTGGCCGTTGTGGAGTTAGCGATCGAAAACGGTATAACGCGATCGCTTAGCCGATCCTGTTGCCAGGGGAGTTCTGGATCGGGAGATTCCTGAGCAGTGACTGTCGGAAGGCTGAATGCAGAGGTTGCTATGCATAACAGGCAAACTACTCGAGTGATTTTTTGAAAGGCAAGAAGTCTGGCCGGACTTTGGGTATTATTCATCTGAGTCAGACTCCGATGATGCTGACGTTGCGTCATCCCCAGTGTCTTCAGCGTCGTTTGACTCTTCTGCTTCTGTTGC
>CALKCC010000004.1 GCA_938082855.1 uncultured Pirellulaceae bacterium
TGTCTGTTGGAGGTTGGCCTCAAAAGACATGGAAGTTCCGCGTTCGAGCAATTGATGAACAGCAACGGGAGCATCGAAAGCGGCATAACTTGGATTGATATTTCCGGGGACGCCAATTTGAATGGAGCCACGCTCCTTAGGCCGAGATGTCTGGGATGTTTGAGATGATGGCCTAGAAGGAGTGTTTGTGCCGCCCTTCGGACGAAGTGCCGCGGGGACATTCTTTTTGGGCGGTGCGCCCTGTGGGTTAGGTTTCTTGGAAGGGGCAGAGGGATTCGTGCTCGCTCCAGTACCATTGTTTCCCAGATAGAGTGATGCGGGATCTAGGTTGCCCTCTTGGCTCTCTGCTGGATCTTCCAGACCGCCGGCTGCTAGATATTGAGAGGTTACGTCGCCTCCTTCGGAGGAATCGGGGATCGAAAACTCACCAATTTGCTGTTGGTATTCGGATGTTGGATCATTGATACCCTCTGACAGGTCTGACTCATCGATCGTCATGGCTTCGCTATATTCCCCTTCTCCGGCGAAGGATCCCATTGCTTGACCGGGATCCATGGAGGGGTCTTCTAGGCCTCCGATCATTTCCATGTATTCGGAGCTTTGAGTCGGGTCTTGATAGAGCTCAGCGTTGTTATTCCCGATAGGGAGGTCTTGCGGAGTAGCGTTATTCGGTTGTGAACCAATTTGGGTTGGATCCACAAATTGTCCGTCTTCTGCTGGGGCTAGATTGGGGGTATCTGTCCGGTTGCTCTTGTCGGGAAGGACTGTAGCCAAATACTTGCCTACGGAATCACAGCCGGTTAATCCTAATAAAAAGGACGCCAATATGAATGCATAGAATTTCATAATCAAACTCCCATTGTGCCTGTGATCAATTCTACGCAACGAAAAGAAACGTGGCCATAGAAATCTGTTGATTACCCCGATTCAGGGTTTACGGACGTAGCAAGGGGAAAAAGTTATTACGAAGGAGCTCGCCTTTTGGAATCACTGGGATGCCTTCCAGCAGCGGCTCATCGGTATTGCTGGTCACGGAGTCGCCGATCATATTCACTACTGCAGCTTTGCGTGAACGGTCGGTGCGATTTTCAAAGGAACCGTGGATCGTCAGGGGATGGTGAAATACAACCTGTCCCGCCTCGAGCTCTATGGGGTCCGGTGATTGGAAGGTTTCCCACTGGCTCTCATTAAGGACGCGTTTGATGCTGCCCATGTCCCCGGCCAAGCCCGTCACTGGCAGGAGTTCCCATTTGTGACTGCCGGGAATGTAATGCAGGCATCCATTGTCGACGCTCGCGTCTTCCAGAGCAATCCAACAAGTGAGATGCTGCATTGGTGTGGTTCGTGTCCAATAGGAGTAATCTTGATGCCAGGCGACGACGCCTCCGTGGTGGGCCGGCTTGCAAAATAGTTGGTCATGCCAGAAATGCACGGGGGACTTCAGCAATTGTTTAGCCGGAACGGTAATCGCGGGATGCCATAATAAATCGTGAAAGGACCGCTTTATCCGCCATGCACCTAACGCATGAAATAGGATGGTATCCGGATTGGTCGATTCATTGGTGTGATATTCGTGCCAGAGATGATCTCCCGGATGGCCAGGCTGCATCAATACATCGAGATCTGACAGCAGTTTGGCGAGCATTTCGGCGCCAATCTTTGCTGAACCTACAGCATAGCCCTTTTCGTGAAACTGCTTCTGTACATCTGTGCTTAGTTCGCAGGAACTCTCATCAATGGGACCCCAGAAATGATCAGTTAGTGGGGCTGCGTATTCCGATAGATCGTCATTCAGCGTCATCTGTTGGAGCTTTGGTTGTAGGGAGTTTAAGAGTAGGCCTCAGCTCATCCCATTGTTTACGCGCGGCACCGCGTGATTCGTCATCCGCGAAACCGACGGTCGAATAATTTAGTTGTTTGGAAGTGGTATAGGATACTCTGTCAAAGCCATAGTCGCGTGGGTTTTTGTCAGCAAGGAGAAACGCGCCGGCCAACGCGATGTCGCGAAGTTGTGTTTGGTGCAGTTTGTTGCCGATCTTTTGTGCGACCCCGCAAAAGCTCTTGTCATCAATTCGGGATTCAAGATCTAAGATGTGTTCTTTCTCTCCAAAGCGTACTACGGCGACTAACGCTATCTGTGCAACATGGCAAGGAGTCGCCTCGTCGTGTACGATTTCTAACGCACGAGGCAAGCATTGGCGAATGTTATACTGCATGGCAAGATTGAAGGCCATTTGTGCATCCCAGCTTTGACCGTGCTTCATCCAGATTGCGAAGATTTGACGCAATATCTCAGAGCGAGGAGTGGAAGTATAGCGTATGGTGCTGTTTGACTGCCTCGTATACATTTCATCTCGAAATGCGTTGTAATTACACACAGAATAAATGGTCTTAATGGATGTGTCGTCGACTCGGATACCTTCTAGGCCTCCTACAAAGAGGAGGGTGGTAACCGTACCCAATTCAATGCTATCGCGTTTATAAGTCCGGAAGATCTGCTGTAATTCACGGCAACGCTTTGCGATTAGGTTGGAAATGGCTGAGGGAGGACGGCCGAGATTTCGCATGATGTCAGGCTCGGCGCGGCACATTAATACGAATAATCGTCGCGCTTCGCTATTGCTACCTGAGATCGCTTGAAATTCCTCCCACCCGGGTAGTTCGACAGCAGCACTGCCATTTTGCATAAAGGCTTCGAGTTTGAGTTGGTATGCATTCTGTTCCACGGAATTGAGCACTCGCTGTGCGCGAAAACGAAGCTCACGGTTATCCGAAGCTAACGCGCGCTCCAATTCGGGTATTGCTTCGGCGCCGCGTTGTATCAACTCCGCCATGGCACTTTGCCTTAACGCGAATTTCTTCGATGCAAGCTGTTCGACTAATGTCGACAGGTCTCGGTCATCTGCCTGCGCGAAATCCGTAGAAATGCAGAGCAATTGCACGGCGAAAGTAAACGCAATTAATAATTTATGGAACATGTTGTAATCGTAACGAACCAAGGCCTTAAGAGGCAAATGTGTTTCTAAACAACCTTGCTGAGCCAACGTTAACTACCGAGAGCCTGATCTAGGTCGGCGATTAAATCAATTGGATCTTCGAGGCCTACTGACAGACGAATAAGCTC
>CALKCC010000005.1 GCA_938082855.1 uncultured Pirellulaceae bacterium
TGGCAGCAGGGTTTGCGTTTGGATTGTTGGCAATGGCAACTATCTTGACGCACTCCGCGAAGTCGAGAGTATTCTTTACACCCTGGGTTGCCGTTGGACTTTGTAGTGCCTTGGTCTATGTGCTGGAGAGGGTGCTAGGAGCGGCATTGCGGACAGAAGCTGCGAAACATCTAGAACCGATGTTGAAGCCCATATTCGGTGAGCAGTGGTTGAAATGGGAGCCAATTGTTTTTTACAACTTGGTCTTCTGTTGTTTTGTGGCCCTAGCCATGTATTGCTATAAGCGACGAGTCAGATTTAGCCTTTAACCAAGAAGAGGCTGGATCGTTGGTGACTCTTCCACAATCCGAATGAGCTCGGCTGGGAATTGGGACTGGAGGCGTAATTCGCCCAAGTCAAAGAAGGTATGAAGAACCAACCCCAGAAGATGTTCTGGATGATAAGGTGTGCTAATCGGTTCTCCGGCCTGCCGGTCGCTTTGTCCGATAACCTGTCCGGGTATTGTACCTCCACCTGAAATCAGCAGGCTTGTGAGATTGCCCCAGTGATCGCGACCGCCGTTCTTATTGATTCGAGGCGTCCGTCCCATCTCACCGGTTACGATCAATAATACTTTGTCCTGTAGTCCACGTTCATAAATATCATCGATAAAGGTGGCTACGGCATGATCAACCTGTCTGGACATGGCAGGAAAGGCGGTCATGTTTTTGGGACTGTTTCCATTGGCGTGGTGGTCCCAACCGCAGTCGGATACCGTCACGAAACCGCAACCTCGTTCCACCAAACGACGTGCTAGCAGCATTTGCTGTCCGAGTAAATTTGAGGTTCGCCGCAAATCACCATAACGATTCATATCTCGCATATCAAAGTATGACGTTGTGTCGTAAGCGTCGAGAGTGGACTTGGATTCCTGTTGCAAATCAAAAGCATCGGCAACACCCTGAGCGATGACGTCAAATGCCTGTTGCTGGAATTTAGTGGCACCTTCGAGCATGCCACTGGTATCAGCAAACCGTTTGATTCGGTCTAGTCGTGACAAGAGAGAACGTCGATCGGTAAACCGACCTGAATCGATCTTAAGCTGGAGATTGTCTTTGAGTTCGCCTCCGCCGGCAGGATCGAAGGCTCCAAAGTTCTGTCCCAGTGTACCGGGCGAAGTTAAACCTGGAAGAGCATTGGTTTCGAAGTTATTACCAAGTTTCAAGTCAGGCTGTATCGCTTCTGGCTTGAGAAGGATATTGCTGGGGATCCCCGTCTCAGGGTGATTCGTTCCTGCGATTCTTGAGTAAATCGCGCTCATCGTAGCTTTGAATGGATTCCGAGCACTAATGACATCCTGATAAGTGTGGCCGGAATTCCTGCTTTGATAAGATCGAAGGATCGAGAAACGGTGCATCATGGATGCGAGGCGAGGGAAGGTGGACCCAAACGTGATGCCCGGTGTCGTGGTTGGAATCTCCCCAGTGATGCTCCGGATTTCTGGAGGAGCATCCATCTTAGGGTCGAAGAATTCTATGTGCGAAGGGCCACCCTGAAGAAACAGTAGCACGACCGCCTTGTCTTTGATGAAGGAGGTGTTTTGTTGTGCCGCCAGAATGGATGGAAGAGTAATCGCGCCTAACCCCGCTCCACCAATACGGAGAAACTCCCGGCGGCTACGTGAGCCTTGGGTTGATCCTGTAAGTTGTTGGCTGATGGATAACATGGGTAGGTCAAGTTAGCGGAGGCTAATTTGGAATGGGGGATGCATTTTAAGCGTCATGTTGGATATTCTAACAAAAACTAACCTGATCACGATACGCGGAATTTACTTCGTATACCGGTCAAACTTAAAACGCTCTTAATCTCAGGTGAATCTACCATCCTGTGACTAAGAGCGTTTTTTTGAGTGATGTTGGCGTGAGGGTCGAGTAGGACTCACATTGGTTAATTAAAGGACTCTCCATTATTGTGTAGGACTCCCACCTCATCATGAGTTAAAAAGGCCCACCGCCGAAGCTTAGGCATCCAGACTGCCAATGACTTCGGATGAGACCTACGACGAAACTCGTCGGCGGTCCATTCGTTACGAATTTTTTGACAGCGTTCTTTGATTTGTGCTGGAGTAGGATCTAGGCGTACCATAACCAACTCTCCTTTCGTAATTCGAACCGTACAGTTGGTTAATACCAACTTCTATTTGTAATACGTAATTACTAGTGCACGTTGCGTGCCAAAAACAAATATTCGACGGTAAAGTACTTTTCTTGCCGCTTTGGGAGAGCTGTGTAGCATTATTGAACATCAAAATGACGCGATTTGCTGCACTGTATCATTTAGCAGTAGTTTTGGAAGTGTTTGGCAGCGTGGTGTTTTTAGGGATCGGGCGGTCGCCACTTATACAGTGTTCCAAGAATTCCTTCTCAACTCGATGAATTTGCGGATTTCTAAAATTTCCATGCCCCCCGTCGAGGATTTTGATCAATGCGGTCGGGACGCCTGCTTTTTTGAGGGCGTTGTAGAGAAGGATGGATTGGTTGAAGGGCACGAGGCGGTCGTGGCTGCCATGAATACAGATCAGTGGTGGATCATCTTCGTCGATATACGTGATTGAATTGGCTGCCTGCGTTCGTGCCGGTACCTGTTGGATAGGAGCTCCGATTAATTGCGACTCGGGACTATTCGCAGCGTTGTGTTCAATGTTACTGGGAAAGTCATCCATCTTCTGGAAGTCGGTCGGCCCGAAATAGCTAATTCCACCCGTGACACGGGAATGCTGATCAAGGTGCTTGCCCAGTTTTCCTTCCATCGTCGGATTGTTCCCTGTTACGCTGACCATCGATGCCAGATGTCCACCTGCTGAGGTCCCGATGACAATTGTCTTTGTTGGGTCGATCTGGTATTTGTCTGCGTGGGCGTATAGGAATCGGATTGCGGCTTTGCAATCGTGGAGTTGCGCGGGCCAGGTCGCCTCTTGGGACAGTCGGTAACCAATGCTGGCGCAAACATAGTCACCGGAGTTAACATAGCTTTCGAGTGGCTGCCGGCCAGCTGTTTTACTTCCAGAGCGCCAGGCGCCTCCGTGAATAAAGAGAATTAAAGGAAGCTTACTCTTTGAGGGCTTGTTGGGTTGATATAGGTCGAGCGACTGCCGTGGATTGTCATTGTCCGCGTATTGCAATTCGGTGACGGTATAGTTGGTGCTGCGACGACGAAAGTGGCGTTCGTCCTCTACCGCCGAGATCTTTCCGTCGGCATTGGAATCCAGTTGTTTAAAGAGCCCGGCGGGAATACCGTTTAGTTCACTACCTGTGAGAACGCCATTCCGGTCTTTGTCACGTCGTTGAAATTCTTGACTAGGTGCTGCCGCAATGATTTGGTTGGAATGCACGGTCAGCACGAGTAAGAGCCATAGGGTCGTTTTGCATAACGTGTTTGCTGGTATCATAGAGGCTGACTATTGGGTCAAAGATGTTCTTGAGAGGTTATTCTTCATGCGAATAAAGACAGTATCCCTAATCGTTATCCTGTTGACCAGTATTATGAGTCCGTTTGGTCAAACATCAGTTTTGGCCGCGACACGCCCTAACATCGTCCTGATTATGTGTGATGACATGGGTTATGAAGGAGTGAGTGTTTACGGATCGTCGACCTATGACACTCCCAATCTGGACGCACTCGCAAAATCAGGGCTGTATTTTAAGCATGCCTATTCGACTCCAATTTGTACGCCTTCGAGGGTGCAGATTATGACGGGCAAATACAACTTTCGTAATTACGTCAAGTTTGGCCTTTTGGATACTTCGCAAAAGACATTTGCAAACTATCTAGAAGAGGCTGGGTATGAAACGGCAATCTGTGGAAAATGGCAATTGGGGGGCGATGCGGCAACCGTTCGGAAGTTTGGATTTAGTACGCACTGCCTTTGGCATTTGGATGGGCGGGATTCTAGATACTGGAACCCTCGAATCTCACGAAACGGTGAGTTGTTAGAAAACCTGGACGAGTCCTTTGGCCCGGATGTGATGACTGACTTCGCATGCGACTTTATTAAGCAAGATCGGGAAGATCCATTTTTACTCTACTTCCCCATGTTACTACCACACTGGCCGTTTGTCCCGACACCGGACTCGGAAGAAGGTGGGTCACGCGAGAGAAGTGGCAAGTACGATGGACGCGCAGGTGGCGAGGAGTACTTCCCCGACATGGTTAACTACCTCGACAAATTGACCGGTAGGATAGTAAAGGCTTTAGAGGATAGCGAGCAGCTGGAAAATACACTTGTCATTTTCACTTGTGACAACGGATGCGCTATCAATATCACCTCGGAAATGAAGGGTAGAAAAATCAAGGGTGGAAAGGCCTCGCTGCCTGACAACGGAACCCATGTTGCGATGATCGCCCATTGGCCAGCTCAGTTTTCGAAGGGAATTGATAAGACCACGTTAGTCGACTTCACGGATATTGTTCCAACGCTTTGTGATGTAGCAGGAATCAGGCTAGACAAAGTGGAGACCGATGGACATTCACTAGTGCCTGTCTTTAATGGGACGGGATCGTCGGGACGCGACTGGGTTTACTGTCACTACATTCGAAATGGTTTTCCGAACCGTCCACAGAATGAAACGAAGCAGTCCGAGATTCGGGAAAAGCAGGACAAGTTAATTGAACAAAAGATGGCGGGATCCTTTGCAAGAACGGCTCGCTATAAACTCTACGCCGATGGACGTTTCTATGATATCCAACGAGACGTTGAGGAACGCCATGAACTGACCAATGTGGAGGGCAAGCAACTTGAGGTCCGCCAAGAGCTTCAAAGAGTACATGATCGCATGCCAAAGTGGGCTTACTTTGCTCAACCTTGACCTGAATGGAGTCATTGATAGTGAATAGAAGTGCAATTCCAAATATTCGACAATCCGCAATCATTCTTTGTTTGTTGTTACTGGCAGTAACACGTACAGGCAATGCCAAGCAACCAAATGTCGTGTTGGTGATCGCGGATGATCAGTCTTGGTTTGATGCGGGTTGCTATGGTAGCCAAATTGTTAAGACGCCGAATATTGATAAATTAGCGCGTGAAGGTATGCGTTTCGATCGAGCGTTTACGGCGACAGCTATGTGTGCGCCGACTCGCCAACAGCTTTATACAGGTCTGTTTCCAGTACGAAATGGCGCCTTTCCAAATCACAGCAAGGTAAAGCCCGGCACGAAAAGTCTCGTGCATTACTTTCAAGATGCGGGGTATTCGGTCGGACTTTGTGGGAAGAAACACTTTGGTCCAACTGAGAGCTTTCCGTTCAAAACCGTCCCCAAACAACAACTCAAGCAATTCATTGAGCAATCGTCTCCCTTTGTTCTGGTCTATGCTTCCAATAGTCCACACTTGCCATGGAATGATGGAGATCCATCAGCTTATGACCCCGAGTCTTTTGAGCTCCCACCACACCTCCACGATAATGCTGAGACTCGAGCAGCGCTACGCAAGTACTATGCTGAAATAACAGACTTTGACCGAGAACTTGGAGAGTTAGACGGGTTGATCGACGCGGCCGGTAAAGTGGACGATACGATTTTTATCTATACGAGTGAGCAGGGAGCACAATTCCCATTTGGAAAATGGACGTGTTATGAAGTTGGGTTGCATGTTGGATTGGTGATGAGATGGCCGGCTGGTATTGAAGCAGGTACTGCAAGCTCAGCCATGGTGCAGTATGTGGATATAGTGCCGACGTTATTGGACTTGTGTGGAATTGAGAAACCAAAAGGACTCGATGGCAATAGCTTCGTCGAGGTGGTTCAGGGAAAGACTGATGTACACAATCAGTACGTCTTCGGGGTGCATACTACGAGAGGCATTATCCTAGGGACAGAAAGCTATCCAGTCAGGTCGGTTCGAAGTGAACGCTACAAGTTAATCAGAAACCTGAATCACGAATTGGAATTTCAAAATGTACTTACTGCAGGCGATGGCAGTAGCTACTGGAGCAGTTGGGTACGGGATGCAGCTAATGACGATACCGCAGCAGAATTGGTTGGCAGATACCTTAAACGACCTGCCATGGAATTCTATGATCTAGAGCGCGATCCATTTGAGCTGAATAATCTGGCCGAGAATCCCACATATAGGAAAGAAATTCGTAAGATGGATGGAGTGTTGAAAGCCTGGATGAAGCAGCAGGGTGATAGGGGTCACGAGACGGAAATGACCGTTAAACCGCATCGAACTATGCAATGACTCTCGCAATTCCATAAATTGAATTGTGGAATAACGGAAGCTATACAGATTAGAGGAAGCAGAATGGAACATTCAGATAGAAACCCGTTGGTCACGCTGCATGATTCCAGAGGCCGGATTGTTTTTGCTCAGCCTCTCGTCTTTCATTCTGCCGCTGAAGTGTTGTACAGCCAGCCCTGGGAATGGGTGGCGACCGAAGATGAACGAACTAAGATTCGCAATGCATTTCAGAAGGTGCTGTTTGATCGCGAACCCATTACAATTCGAGCTACGTTTGTGTTCCGCGGTGAACCCACGCTCTATGAATGTCACGCTGTGCCGGTGGATACCAACGAGGTCACCGTCATGACCACCTCCGTACCGATTTTGGAGGAAGATGAGGAGATCGGATTGACGCCCCGCGAGCATGAATGTTTGCGTCAATTGATTGCCGGGCAACAGACAGCCGATATCGCACAAGAAATGGGAGTCAAAGCGACGACGGTGAACACTTATAAGCAGCGTCTCAAGGATAAAATTGGCGTCGACTCCCTAGCAGGGCTGATAGCCTGGGGCTGTCGCCATATAAAGTCATAACGCACTTGCTGGCGTTTTATTTATCTGCCGCTAGATGCCGCACGGCGTTCTCAACAATTTTCAAAGCGACAGGTTGCTTATAGACCGGGAACGTCTCATGCCCCGGGCGAAAATAGAATACTTTTCCCTTACCGATATTCCAAATCATCCCACTTCGGAACCACTCGCCGGTGGGCCAGCGTTCTTCAAACACGATTTCGTCCGGTTCGGGAACGTGAAAAGGTTCATCGTACATTTCAGTACTGGGTAGTTGGAATTGAGCGGGAACATCTGCAGCAATGGGATGATCTTTATCGATAGCGAATAGCGTGCTTGGCTTGCCATCATTTCGGTAAGCAGGGAAGCAACAATTTGGCCAGTGGATTACCAAGTCCGTGCGACCATCCGGGAACTTGCGAGGATAAAACCGCGGAGTGAGTAGCTCATCTCTGTCAGGAGCATAATATCGGCGAGGTGGCTCAACGAATCTGAGGGAAAGCTTTTCGGATGGTATTTGTTGGAATCGAGCCTTTGCGTTGGTGAGAGTTCGATCCTTCATCGCTTCAACAAAAGGGGTCGCCCAATGCGCGGAATGTAACGCAATCAACGACAGTTGTCCTTTTTTGATCCTTTCTACGATTGCCTTTCCCTGTTCCGGCGTGATTTCGAACTGCCGTACGTGTCCCCACCAGATAAGGACGTCACAGGAATCCAGCACGTTATCGGCAATCCCCTTTTCGGGAGATGTTAGATTGACGGAACGAACGGATATGCCATCTCGAGCACCCAAATATTTAGCTATTTCATTTCCTAAGAAATTGTCATAGGCCTCTTTTTGGCTCGGCTGTTGCTCATCCCAGATCACCACATTAATGACTTCTGCCTGTACGGTGGACAGGGCGGGGGGGATTTGTAATATGGCCGTGACCACCAGTGTGAAAATTGTTGCGCGCATGGTGTAGTCGTTCCTAGGTTAGGCTTAATTGGCGTCTATTTACGCGGGCCTTGATTGAACAGGATATGAGTTCCGGATTTGCCGGCCACTGCAATATCAACAAAGCCGTTACCGTCAATGTCGGCGGAACGAATTTGCAAGCCAATTCCCGCTCGCCCCTGATGAATCAAGTGTCGGGAAAACGTGCCGGTCTTTCGGTCTATAGAGTAGTAGACGATTTCAATGGGTTCGCGGGCCCCTTTGTCTCCGCCGTTATGAGCAAAATATCGTTTGCCGGTAATCAATTCCGGCTCACCATCGGCGTTTAAGTCAGCCAGATGTAGTGCGTGTAATTGGGAGGTCTTGTCATCGATTAGATGCTTTTCAAAAGCAATCGTCCCATCTTGCTCGCCCTGATTTTCCCACCAATACAAACCGTGAGCGTGGGCTTCTCCGACAAGGATGTCATTTTTCCCGTCTTTGTTTACGTCATACACGAGCATCGGAACCGAACCATGAATTTGCCAGTCGTTGTGATACTTCCAAGTGGTCGTGAGGCAATCTTTCCCTGGGCTTTCATACCAACCGTGTCCGAGAAGCAAGTCCTTGTAACCGTCCCCGTTAATATCACCAATGCCCATGCCGTGGCCATTGCCCCGCATACCTACCAGGTTTTTTCTTAAAGCTGGTTCCTTTTTGGTGACGGTCTTCTTCTGTCCGGCTTCAATGACTTCTACCGTTGACTCTTTGGTTGTTAGCTCGTAGATGTATATCGGAGCGTCTTTCGCCCAGGTATTTACAATCCACTCTGGTTTCCCATCCTGGTTGAGGTCGGCCATCAATTGACCTTCATTTTGGGATTCCTCGGTATCCAGCAACAATCGTTGCTCCCATAAATGTCCTAGTCGTAGGCCTTCCGTGCCTGGATTTTTGTACCAATGGACTTCGGTCGAAAAGAATCCTCCGGCAATAACATCGTTGACACCATCGGCATCAACGTCGTATGCGAAGTCACCATTGCTCTCGACGTAGCCGTTGACATCCTTGAAATTCCGTAATGGACGCGGACGAAATTCTGGGTTTTGGTACCAGAATCTCCCAGCCGCCACATCGGGTTTACCATCACCGTTGAAGTCAGCAATATCAATGCCTTCATTGGCATCGACCGCTAGGGGAACGAGCTTCCAGTGAAGGCTTGGTTCGGCGGCGATGCCGACGCTAGAGAATTGGACTAATGCCAATATGGCGATGAAGATCTTGAGATTCATAACGCGAATAGTTCCGTATTTGAATGTTCTAATTGAGAGCCTGACCAGCTTTTATAATACCATTTTGGATCACCGCGTAGAATTGCGTACGATCCTCCAAAATTCGAATGTCATCGAACGGATCCCCATTTATGACCAACAGGTCAGCTAGCTTTCCGGTTTCTAACGTGCCGATTTGATCTGACGCGCCCATGATTTCCGCTCCGGTTTTGGTGGCACACATGAGAGCCTCCTCAGCGGTAAAACCGACGTAATTTACGAAGAAGGAAATTTCCTTGGCATAATCGCCATGAGGATTCCATGCAAATCCGTAATCGCCGCCAAGACCGATTCGACCACCTTCCCTTAGGATGCGTTTTGCACTTTCCACGCCTCCATCAAGTGTCTCCTGATGGCCATCAATCACGGCTTGGGGCATATTGAAGGCAGGGCCGTTTTCGATACTGGCGAGTTCAAAATAGAGAGCCGGAACGACCGGTACGTCACGTTCGAGTAGCAAGTCCATGGTCTCATCATCCATAAATGTTCCATGTTCCAGGCAATCGTATCCGGCGAGCAACGCATTTTTAATCCCTTCGGTCGCGCGGCAATGCCCAGTGACTTTGAGTTTATGATTGTGAGCCGTTTCAACCACTGCGTGCATTTCTTCGAAGGTCATGCAGAGTGTGTGGTGGTCATTAACATCCGGGGCAGCGGCATCGCCAGTTGGATAGGTTTTGACCCATTCGACTCCATCCTTTACCAATTTCCTGACGGCTGAACGGGCCTCTTCAGGGCCGTTAATTAGAAGGACCAGACCTTCCATGCCAATCTTTCGGTAGTCAGGATTCCAGTCCATCAGCCCACCCACGCCGCAGATCTCCCGTCCATTAGCAGACAAACGGGGGCCGACTACGACATCTTCGGCAATCGCTTTCTTTAACCAGACATCAATATTGAATAGACTGCCGCCACTGCGCGCAGACGTATAACCGCACTCCAATGCGAGTTTTGCATTGGCAGCGGCCAACAGGGTCACATATTCAACTGGATATTTGATATCGAGGTCTGCCAATTCAGACACGTTGAAATAGGTTGGGTGGAAGTGTGCTTCAACCAGTCCAGGGGTCACGGTCATTCCTTCAGCAGAAATGTGCTCTACGTGACTTGGATCAAAAGCCGGTTGTCCGTCCTGATCGCCTACATAGGTTATGACGCCATCGGTGAAATGGATCGCCTGGTTGTCACGTGCGGCCGCGCCGGTACCGTCAAATAAACGACAGCCTTCAATAACTGTAGTTCCGCTTGATGCCTTCATATTCGTTTCCTTACAACAATGGTGGTTCTATTGTAACAGAGCAGACGAGTGGCTTGTTAGACAGCAAACTGCTCCATCGGTGGCTTACACAATCGATGAAACGGATTATTATGAAGGAGTACTTTGCCGTATTGAACACCTAAGAAATTCCGTGTCTCTAACATCCAATCCTTACGATGCTGTTCTGTTGCTCTCCTTCGGTGGCCCCGAAGGCAAGGCGGACGTCATACCGTTTCTTGAGAACGTACTGCGCGGTCGCAATGTTCCTCGGGAACGCATGTTGGCGGTCGCTGAGCATTACTATCAATTCGATGGCGTGAGTCCGATTAACGCCCAAAATCGCCAGTTAATTGATGCGTTAGGTGGTGAAATGGCAAAGCGGGGAATCGAATGCCCGATCTTCTTTGGAAATCGGAACTGGCATCCAATGTTGAGCGATGTCATCGGTGAAATGGTAAAGGCCGAAATGACACGAGTGCTCGTCGTGGTTACATCTGCTTTTAGTTCGTATTCAGGGTGCCGGCAATATCTAGAAGACCTGGAACGAGAAAGTAAGCCGTTTGGAGACTTGGCCCCGCGATTTGATAAGCTCAGAGTATTTTACAATTCGCCGGGGTTTATCCAGGCAACGCAATTGAATATTGAAGCGGCAATCAATAATTTGGGCATCTCAGCAGGCGATGAATTAGCCGTCTACTTTACAGCTCACAGTATTCCAGAAACGATGGCCAACCAATGTCTGTATGAACGACAACTGTTGGAAGCTGCAGGTT
>CALKCC010000006.1 GCA_938082855.1 uncultured Pirellulaceae bacterium
CGAAATGACGATGATGATGACGATGGTTATTCGCCAAATTCACAAGGAGAGTGGAATCCCCTAGGCGCCATCTTTTTACTTCCCTTCTCCGGCCCCCGCTACTTTCTTGAAGACACTGGGCAAGAAGCTTATTTCACCGAATATCCTTTTGCGAATCAGTATTCCGGTAATCTACTTATCGAACCACTTTGGCATCCCAACCTAAAGACATCCCGACTTCGGTTTGGGACGGAATACGGCGACAACTTCGACCGTCAACAAAAGATTACTACTCGGTTGCAATACGATCGAAAAGACCGACTCGGAATTGATTCCTCGTTTGATTACTTGCGCGAGCAACTTGGCGGTGGTGAGCACGACCAACTTTGGCTGGGTGACATAAACCTGACATGGAGATTTGCTCAAGCTGAATTTGCGGAACTCCGCACAGGAGTTGGTTACAACTGGATGGCTGCTACCGATGCTTCCGGTAAGGGGTTTAACTTCACCTATGGTGGCAGCTTCTATTTGGATAATCCGAGTGTCCTGGATTTTGACATTGATTTGGGGCGTATTGGCGACGCTGGTTTAACGCGATTTAAAACCAGCTATTCACGGTATATAAAACGGATACGACTGTCCGTGGGCTACGAGCATCTACGCTTGGGAGTTTTTGAAACGGATTATTTTACTGCAGGTTTAAGCCTCGACTATTGACGCCCTATAGAGATTCTCCAAAGAGGTAAGGACTAGGATGGGACAACGATTTTTTCTGGAATCTTCGCCAGCTCCGGATACGACCACGATTGATCTGGGTGGTCAGGAAGCGCAGCACTTAATCAAGGTAATGCGTGCCAAACCCGGCGATGTCGTCGAGCTGTTTGACGGCACCGATATGCAATGGCAGGCAGAGGTAACAGACATTCGCCGCAACGACGCTACCTTGACATTGCTCAGTTCGGAATTGATGTCCCGGGAGCCGTCGATCGCGCTCACTCTGGGGATCGCTTTACCTAAAGGTGATCGGCAAAAGTGGGTCATTGCCAGATTGGTAGAACTTGGGGTGCAATGCGTTGTGCCTCTGACCACAGAGTACGGTGTGGCTCAGCCAGTCGAAAAGGCGATCGGCCGACTCCGGCGTCAGGTAATCGAAGCCAGTAAACAATGCGGTCGCAATAAGCTCATGGAGATCACCGCTCCCCAATCTTTCGGCCAGTTTATCGAACAAGCGGAAGGTCAGCGTTGGATCGCTCATCCTCTTTCCGCTCCAGGAGCGTCAGAACATCAGTCGCCCTCCTCCCTGCAATCTACGACAGGCCAGGCCGCCATTGCGATTGGTCCGGAAGGGGGATTTAGTATGGACGAAGTGCAACAGGCAGAAGCACAGGGTTGGCAAGCTTTAGACTTAGGCGCTCGGATTCTACGAATTGAGACAGCGGCATTAGCAATTGCGTCTCTAGTCCTACTTGGCAAGTAAATCTCCCATACCGAAAGGTAACCTCGTCGTTTACAATAAAGCCTTCTGAGGCCAGAGAATTGGAATACAGAATTGAGGCTCAGTCTTAATGACCGCTGACAAACATCCTGAAGACGATATCCATGTCGATTTAAAGAATCGGGGTTTCGCTGCGTTGCTTGCCTGGCTCGTTCCGGGGTTGGGACACATGTATCAAGGAAGGATGTCTAAAGGCCTTGCTATTTTTGTCAGCATTTCTTTCTTATTTGTCGTCGGTTTACAGATGGGTGGCGGCAAGGTGGTTTACTGCTCCTTTACGGGGGATGATTTGCGTTGGCAGTTTGTAGGCCAGGCCTTTATCGGCTCCGCAGCTGTCCCAGCCGTTATTCAAAATCGAGTACGACGGTCGGATGAAAAACCGTTATTTGGAGGTCGATTCGCACCTCCTGCATCTAAATCAGAGCGAACTGATTGGTTGCGTGACTATCACGCCTACTACGATATCGGAACTCTATATACGCTGATCGCAGGTGTGTTAAACATGTTTGCGATTTTTGACGCCTATGGCGGACCGGCTTATTGGTACGAGGAGTACAGGAAAGAAGAGTCAGACGGTAAGGGAGGTCAAGACGCATGATGAATTGGCTCTCCGCATTACTTCTCTTCGGTGCAGGCCCTGACGCGATCTCGGGTTGGGAACAAATCCTATACTTGATTCCACTGGTTGTATGCTCCAGCCTTGTTTACGGGGCGACTCGGCATGAAGACTGGTCGATCATTGCTAAGGAATCCCTGAAATTAGCAGCCTGGCTACTGTTTTTCACAGGATGTGTCTTTGTGGTTGTCTTATTGTTTAGTTTCTTTAACTGAGCCGGTGTTACCACCCGAATCCTCGCTTTAATCATACAGGATGCAGTTTTTGGCCCTGTTTCTCAGAATTCTGTTACTTGGCACATTCTTGTATGGCTTAGTAAGATAGAAGCTGTCTTATCAAAACCAACTTGGAGGTTGATCGCACACCTCATATGAGAATCATTATTCTTGGCGGCGGCACAGTGGGTAGCTGGATAGCCGAGACTCTTTGTCCAAATCATGATGTCACCGTGATAGACACAAACCCTGAAGTGATTCAGCGGTTGAATGACCATTTGGATGTCCAGGCCTTTGTTGGCTCAGCTATCGACTCGACCTTATTGTTCCAGGCTCAGACTCTGACCATGGACTTGTGTTTAGCGGTAACCGGAGATGAATCTAAAAATGTGTTAGCTGCGAGTATGGCAAAACGGATGGGGTGTCGCCGAGCGGTAGCTCGAATCCATTCGCCAGTCATGTTTGACAAAAGCACATTCGATTACGAGACGGAATTTCGAATCGATCGTTTGATTAGTTTGGAAGAACTGACCGCGATTGAATTGGCTCAGGAAATTAGAACTCCTGGTTCGGTCGTCGTGGAACATGTCGCTCGTGGTTCCATTAAAGTCCAAAGCGTGACGCTCAGCCCGAAGGCCAAGATCCTTGGCGTTTCGCTCAAGGAATTGAAATTGCCGGGTTCCGTTCGAATCGGTTCCATCACTCGAGTGGATGAAGAAACTCAGGAGAAGACAACTCGACTGGCTACAGCGGATGACGTCCTTCAGGCAGGCGACCAGATATTGCTGATCGGCGATGATGACGATGTCGATGCTTTGTTGGACAAAGCGTTGAAAAACAAGAAGAAGAAAGAAGTGGTTATTGCCGGAGGTGGAAACGTTGCGGTTTATCTGGCCACTATTCTCGAATCAGGACCTTACGATGCGATTCTGATTGAACGCGATTTAGAACGTAGTGAAACGCTTGCGACTCAATTGCCAGAAGTCACTGTCCTCCATGCCGATGCCACTTACCGCCAAACGCTTTTGGAAGAGCATGTTGAAAAGACGGACTTCTTTGTCGCCTGTATGGGAGACGATGAGAGTAACATCATGACGAGCGTGGAAGTCGATGACATCATTAACAGTACCGACGGTGTTGAGCGTGATGATAAAACGATTGTCTGTGTGGTATCCAGACCTGACTACGCTCAGGTGATTAGCCGACTGGGAATCGATCGGGCGATCAGCCCCAGAACGGCGATGGTCGAACAGGTTCAGACGTTTTTGACGACTGGGGCTGTGATTTCCACGAATCCTTTGCCGGACACAGATATCGGAGTCTATGAAATTGAGGTGCAGCCCGGGTCCGCGGCGGAGGAACATGTGCTGGTGAATCTGGCCCTGCCTCTGGGGAAATGTTTGATTGCTGCAGTTTCCAGTCAAGGAGAAGCTCGGGTACCACGGGGAGACGACCATTTCAAAGCAGGAGATTACGTGGTTGCTTTGATTCACGCGGATGCCGTGGATGACGTGGTTGAAAAATTCAGCGGGTCTAGTCGGTAAGCGGAAATGAATTTTCGTGTCGTTAGCTATTATCTGAGTATCGTCTGCTTCTTTGTGGCAGCAGCGATGGCAGCGTGCTGTTTGTTCGCTTTTCCATGGTTAGGTCATCGAACCAGCGAGATCTATTCTGAACTGTCGTTCGAGTCGGATGGAGTGAGGGGCCTATTAAGCAGTGTCGCTGTGAGTGTATTTGCCGGTGTTCTTCTGCGTCACTGGGCGAAAGGAGTCCGAGGTGAAGGACTCTACCGCAAGGAAGCGATGGCGACCGTCGGTTTAAGTTGGGTGATTGCGACCTTACTAGGGGGCCTGCCTTACATGATTGCCGGAGTGAAATATGCACCGGCGATTCGACTTGAAAGCCCAGGTTATGCCGAGGTCCTTGAGCACCCTTACCACTGGCGGCAAAACTGGACCTCTCATGAATTGAATCTGTCGGAGTCCCAATTCAAGGTACTGCAGGCAGTCATTGACGACCCGAGTCTTCCATCTCAGGGAATTTCGTTAGCAGAAGTCGCAGACAACACGGGTTTGGATTCTCAGTTAGTTCAGAGTACTGTCAGCCAATTACAACAACTCGAGGGGATCGGTAGCAAACTACATACAAGTGATGATTCCGGGACATCGAATCTTCAATCCACTTTTGTCACTGTCGAGTGGATATCGATGGGATTCGGCGATGCAATGTTTGAATCTCAGTCTGGCTTCAGCACGACAGGTGCGACAGTCATCAGTAAGCTAGAGGACCCGAATTTTGTACCTCACTGCATTTTGTTTTGGCGAAGTGCGACTCACTTTCTGGGCGGCTTGGGAATTATCGTCTTGTTTGTCGTGTTGTTAGGAGGGAGTTCAGCAGGCAAGGCTCTGATGCGTGCCGAGATGCCCGGGCCAACCAAAGAAGGCAACACGCCCCGAATGCAGCACGCCGCGTGGCGGTTTGGCGGACTCTATATTGCTCTAAATACAGCCCTGACCATTTTGCTGTTATTTGACATGAATTTGTTTGACGCTTTATGCCATGCCTTCGGCACGATGGCTACCGGAGGGTTTAGTACTTATGACACGAGTGTTGGCTACTTCAATAGCGCTTATGTGGATTACATCATTACACTGTTCATGATTCTGGCGGGGACTAACTTTGCGTTGCTGTACTTATTAGTCATCCTCAAAGCGGGCAACGGGAGTCGGTTTGTTCGCTGGAAGCAACAAGTGGTACAGGTCTTTAAAGACTATGAATTGCGAGTGTACTTAAGCATTATCGCTGTGGTGACGTTACTCGTAATGGTTTACGGGCTGTCCTATGGCGACTGGGATTTACCTGGTGATGAAGCCGCAGGAATAGGCTTGTTCGACAAGATAACGCGGTCTCTCAGATATGGCTTGTTCCAAGTGGTAGCCATCATTACGACCACTGGGTTTGGCACTCACGATTTTAATCAATGGAACGAATTTGGAAGAGCACTCCTGCTGGGATTGATGTTCATCGGGGGTTGTGCGGGGAGTACGGGTGGAGGTATGAAAGTGATCCGCCATATTCTCTTTGTCAAAATCCTGCGTCACGAGGTGGAGCTTCTTTATCACCCAAACGTTATCCGTCCGTTGAAGCTTGGAAATGAGACCTTTGATGACAAGGATATGCGTCGTGGCATTCTGGCATACTTTGGATTCATTGCTGCCTTATTCATGCTGACCTGGCTGGTCATCATGGCCGTTGAACCAGATACAACCTGGCATCAGGATGACGTTTCCAACAAGCTCGTAGATAATTCGAGTGCTGTCATCGCAACGCTCAATAATATTGGTCCCGGTTTGGGAATTGTTGGAGCCACTTCCAATTACGGAGCATACTCGCCGTTTTCCAAGCTAGTGTTTACCTGGTTAATGATGCTGGGGCGGCTGGAGATTTTCTCCATCTTAATTCTCTTCTCGCCGGCCTTCTGGCTGAGTCGCAGGTAATCGGAGAATCAACGGTGACGAGTCAGCAAATACGTGCCACCAATCAACAGAATGCTCCGGAGTCCACCGCGGCTTTGGAGGATATGCTGAGTACACCTACCGATGAAGTCATTGACATGTTCGCCGGATTAGAAGGGCAGTTAGTGATGCTGGGTGTTGGCGGTAAGATGGGCCCCACGATGGCTCGCATGGCCCAGCGGGCAATCACTGCCTCGGGGTCGTCCATGACCTTAGTAGCTGTTTCTCGTTTTTCGAATCCGGCCGTTCGGGAAAAGCTGGAAAGTTGGGGAGTCCAAACTCACGTTTGTGATTTACTAGACCCTTCATCTGTTGCCGCGTTGCCGGATGCGACCCACGTGCTCAATCTTTCAGGTTTTAAGTTTGGTGCCGCCGATAATCTGGGCCTTACTTGGGCGACGAATTGTGAAATTCCTTCTGCCATATGCCGTCGTTATCAAACTAGCCAGATCGCGGCGTTCTCAACAGGCAACGTCTACGGGATGGTCGACGTTCAGTCCGGGGGTAGTCTGGAGGAATCACCATTACGGCCGGAAGGTGAATACGCGATGGCAGCGTTAGGCCGTGAACGCATGTATGAATACTATTCTCAGGCGTTGAACATCCCTCTGGCCATTCTGCGATTGAATTACGCTACAGAGCTCCGATATGGTGTGCTGATCGATATTGCCTCCAAAGTTTTGGCGGGTCAGCCAGTGCCGCTGGCGATGGGGTACCTGAATGCGATTTGGCTAGGTGATGCCAATGCGATGACTCTGCGTTGCTTGGACCTTGCGACAGCCCCTGCTCGTTTCATCAACATGACCGGCCCGGATGTAATCTCGGTTCGTGAAGTCGCTTCGCAAGTAAGCGAATTGGTTGGGAAACCGGTTACATGGAAAGGCGAGGAATTGGAGACGGCGCTGTTAAGTCAGGCACAACACAATTATCCTTCGATCGGTGAGCCCTTAATCAAGTTGGAAACCATGATTCGATGGTCTGTCCAGTGGTTACAGCGTGGCGGTGAGTCGCTAGGCAAGCCAACGAAATTTCAGATTACCGATGGTAAATTTTAGTTGCAGGTAAACACGCCACCACATCCGTACTGCTCTAAGGTATTCAGCAATAGTAGGAGCTAATTGCTGACGGATGGGTGACGTGTCTTTCGCCAGTGGGATTTAGCCGGCGACCTGCAAACTAGTTCATGCTCTGGCCATGCCGCGAGGGGCCGTCTAACTTACGAGCGTTTGCAGGAGTTTGCCCTTCGTTGAAATTGACATTCATAATGTTTTGTAAGGCGTAACAGCGGTTTCCCTGATGTTCGTGGCAGAACCCGGATACGAACCAATTGCTTTCATGTGCATAGATTTCTCTGACTTCAAAACGAAGCCAGACAGCATAGTCTTCCCAATTGTCGAGGTGGATATCGGAATTCTTACTGATCAGGTCATCCACCACAAGGATTTCCAGAGTAGCCTGGTCCATGATGCTCTTGGCCAATGCTCGTAATAGATCCCTTTCAAGCGTTGAATGTCTGGGTTGGTGTGATTCAAAAGTGCAGGCTTGATAAAGACGTTCCATGGCCTGGCGTTGTGGCAAATCGAGTTTATCCATGAACATTGAGAAGATGGTATCGATTGTTTCTTGAATGCCATCGATATGCATCCAAGGCGAGCAGCGAGTGGCGAGCATTAAGTCACGCAGGTGGTTGATGTTGCATCTGCGCCGGATCTGAAGGTCACCATTGCCTGCTAAAGATCGTTCGCCCACGATACAGTAGCTATCTGCGAGATTGTCAAATTGAACAGATATTCCTGACTTGCGTAATAAATCAAGATCACGATAGATGGTCCGCTTACTGACATTGAATTTTTGAGCCAGATCATCCGCGGTAACGCGGGAACCTGTTCGAATCTGTTCAGCAATTTGAAAAGCGCGTCCTGCATATCGTCTTGGCATTCGGGAGATTGACGCCATGAGAATAACTCCTTTTATTTGTTAAAGGTTCTTAAACAAGAAATGGGGGCTCACTTACCTAGTTGCGCTAAAGTGCCAAAGGGCGCCCTGAAATCTTGAAAGAAATCCAAGAAACCACAAACTCTTTTGATTGCGTTAGAATACGAAGCATGAAATAAGGGAAATTCTTCCAAAAGGAGTGTCACTGTGCATCAACACCGGTATGTCGAACGAGTCGTGGATTTGATGGATCCCACGGAAAATGTGTTGCTCAATATGTCTTATGAAGATGCTGCCGAGCGTGTTGCCTCTGGTGATGCTGAGCAGGTGGGGGAAATCGATGGTCAGTTTGCGATTATGCAAAAGCGAGGAAATATCGTACGCATGGCAAGGTCGATCGGGCGGCCCATGCGATACTTTCTGGCGAAACGAGCTGAAGGTCCCTGCCTGATCGTCGCGGAACGCATGGAACAATTGCGAGCGGCTCTCGCAGAAGAAGGGCTGGAAGATCAGTTTCATCCCTCATACACGCGTATGGTACCCGCCCATTATGTCGTTGAAATTGCCCTCATCGGCTGTCCGGATCCCAATCCTGTTAACACTCGATTCTTCACTCCGGAACGTAATGTTCTGGGAACCAACCTGGATGAAATCGGCGAGCGTTACATCCGTCAGCTTGCAGTCGAAATGGACAAGTGGCTAGATACCGTCGACGAAGAAGCGCCGTTAGGAGTGCTTTTTTCTGGCGGAATTGATAGCGGAGCGGTTCTCATCGTCCTCAGGCACTTGTTACTTCAGCGTGGACAGGCCCCCAATCGCCTAAAGGCATTCACTCTCAATGTTGCCGGTACATCAGCCGATGCCAGCCAGGCCAAACAATTTGTCGATGAAACAGACATGAGCCTGTTTCTCGAAGTGGTGGATGTGGCTCAGGAGGACGTCAACTTCAAAGAGACAATCAAAGTCATTGAAGACTACAAGCCGCTTGATGTGCAGTCGGCTACGATGGCCCACGCGCTACTCAAGAAGATCAGAGAGTTATATCCGGATTGGGTTTATCTCGTTGATGGAGATGGTGGCGATGAGAATTTGAAAGACTATCCCATTGAAGATAATCCTGAACTGACGATTGTTAGTGTCTTGAATAACTTAATGCTGTATCAGGAGGGCTGGGGAGTCGAGTCAATAAAGCATTCTCTCACCTACTCAGGTGGCCAAAGCCGAGGACACGTTCGAACGTATGCACCAGCAGCAACTCTGGGATTTCGTGGCTTTAGCCCATTCGCATTACCCTCGGTCATCAATGTGGCAGAAGGAATTCCATTTATTGAACTCACAGATTGGGATCATGAGAGGTTATATGAGCTCAAAGGCGAGATTGTTCGTCGGGGTGTAGAGGCCGTGACCGGTGTCACCATGCCAGTTTTTGAAAAGCGACGTTTCCAGCACGGTGCGGCCTCGGAAGATATTTTCCAAAGGTCGTTTCCCGATTCGGATCAAGCTTACCGGGATGCCTTCGCTGAAATCTTCTAAATGGAATTGCCAGTTTTTAATTCCGAGCAGATCAAAGCCCATCGCCCCGCAAAAAATCGGGTCAGGGAGGATCGCCCTTATGCCTGGATGGTGGAATCTGAATGCGACAGTCTTGGTGAATTAAAACAGGTAGTGACATTGTTTCTGACCGGCTGTGAATGTCCGTTTCAGTGTACGATGTGTGACCTTTGGAAAAACACTCTCGATCATAAAACGCCTGTTGGTGCCCTTGTTGAACAAATTCAATTTGCTTTAGATGATCTGGGTGTTGATTGGCAGGACCCTCAGTCGGCTGGTGTTTCCACCATCAAACTTTATAACAGCAGCAATTTTTTTGATGCTCGTTCTGTGCCGCGTGAGGATTGGCCGGAAATTCAAAAACTAGTCCGGCATTTCGAGACAGTCGTCGTAGAGAATCACCCAGCCTTTTGCGGTGCACCCGTGCTCGAGTTTCAGCAAGGCCTTGCCGGGCAATTGGAAGTCGCAGTGGGGCTCGAAACTGTCCATCCACAGATTCTGCCCTGGCTAAACAAGCAAATGACGCTTTCCCAGTATCAGCAGGCCGTTGAGAATTTAGTAGCGAATGAGATCCGAGTCAGGACTTTTATCTTAGTGAAACCCCCTGCATTGAGTGAGAGTGAAGGAGTGCACTGGGCGGTCGAGTCGATGAAGTTTGCCTTCGATTGCGGAGTAGAGTGTTGCTCCATGGTGCCCATGCGTTCGGGAAACGGTGTGATGGATCAATTGCGGAGTTCCGACAAATTTACGCCTCCTGCAATTGCAAGCCTGGAGCAAGTTCTGGCCACTGGACTGCAGATGAAACGGGGACGCGTCTTTATGGATTTATGGGATAGCGAGCAGTGGTTGGGCGCAGCCTGCTGTAGGCAGCAACGGCTGGAGCGGATTGCAGGCATGAACCAACAGCAACGGGTACTTCCGGAGGTGCAGTGTGACAGCTGTCGGTAAGAAGCAATCGTTTCTAATCATTGGAGGCGGATTCAGTGGTTCACTGCTTGCCACGATTCTGGCCAAATCTGGATTTAACGTAACGCTGATTGACCGCGAGCGACATCCTCGTTTTGCTATTGGAGAGTCCTCGACGCCGACGGCGGGATTTATTCTCAAGTCACTGGTACAACGATTTGATCTTCCAGAATTGGTACCGTTGACCAAGTATGGTTTATGGAGCAGCCAGTATCCACAGATTGGTTGTGGAGTGAAGCGTGGTTTCAGTTACTTCTTTCATCAACCGGGAAGCCAACCTCGGATAACTCCCGCGCACGACAATGAATTACTGGTCGCCGCAAGTCAGTCCCGGGAAACAGCAGATACTCACTGGTACCGCCAAGACGTTGATGCGTTTTTGTTCGACTACGCCGCGAGCCATGGAGTAGTTTGTATGTCAGACGCCGCGGTGACGAACGCCAAATTCAGCTCCGCTGGACATTGGGAGGTTCGACTCAATTCAACAGGCCCTCCGCGGCAATTTGACTGGATTATTGACGCCTCCGGAGCAGGCGAAGTAATGAGTCGTTTGACTGGAAGACCAGGCCGAATGGAAGCTCCTTTTGTAACCAATACATCAGCCTGCTATGGCCACTTTAGAAATGTCCCCCGTTACGACGACTTGCTCAATGACGCGGGTCTGGATACTTCGGACTTTCCTTTTCCATCGGATGATGCAGCTCAGCACCATATGTTCGCCGCACAGTGGTTATGGAATCTACGATTTGAAAATGGGATTTCCAGTTTGGGTTTGGTTACCGATTTGAATCGCCGCAACGAGAGTGACTGGGAAGAGATGCTTAGCACGTATCCTGCGATGGCAACTTTGCTACAAGAGGCAATCCCGTCTGCGGCCACTCCCGAATTGCGTGTTTCGGGACGAATGCAACGTCAGGCCAATCAAGGATGTGGTCCGAATTGGGTTGCGTTACCAAACACGATCGGGTTTGTGGATCCACTGCATAGTACGGGAATCGCGCACTCACTGAGTGGAGTGGAGCGGCTGGCAGATATCTTCCTTCACTCGCAAGATACATCAGCGGACGTGTCAGCTTATACAAGTGCCGTGTATAAGGAATTACATTTCATCGATCGTCTCATTTCCGGTTGCTATAAGTTAATGCCCAGCAAGCGTCATTTTGAGGCTTATTGCATGTTGTATTTCGCGGTTGCTCATAACTATGAAACTCAGAGATTGGAATTACAGGCGAGTCGAGCGGCTCCCGGAATATTTCTCTCTGACGATTCTCAAGTGGTAGATTTAATAGAACAGGGGTTTGAGTTGGCGTGCAGAATCGAATCGTCAGACGATTGGACTGAACCGATTTTGTTTGAACAACAAATACGGGAGCTGATAAGCCCAGTGGACAGAATCGGGTTATGCAATCCTGAACTTCGTTCCATGTATGCCTCAACGGCAGTTTTATAGTCAATTTAGGGGTGCCCCCTCCCCGAATCCCTTGTTTTTTAGGTGTAATCGAGTTTGACCGGTTTAAACCCCCTAAATTAAAATAAAGATGTCGTTAAGACAGACCATGGAAGGTAGTCACACGCAACTCTGAGCCAACACCTAAGCCCACCTTTCGTTGGCAAAAGGATAATAATCGAAACCAATGTTCTCGGGTTCATCCTCCTATGAAGAACCTGAATTCAATCAGAGATAGTTATGAAACCATCCATCACACTTTCCGTAATTCTGGCTGGTCTGTTTTTCGTAAACAGTCCGGAACTTGAGGCTCAACAACCGCTACATCAGCGGATTGACGCTGCGGTCGCTGGTCAGCAGCCCGTATCGACGCAATTGCTAGCAAGTGATTCAGAATTTATGCGTCGACTCTATCTGGACTTACTGGGGACCGTTCCCACTTTGGAAGAGGCGAAGCAGTTTCTTAACGATGAATCGGAAGATCGTCGGGCGCAGTTAGTCGAGCGACTTATCAATGACCCGCGTTTGAATCACCACTTGGCGACCGCTTTTGATGTGATGTTGATGGAGCGAACGAGAGACTCTGCCATCAAATCGCCAGTCTGGCGAAAGTACCTTTACGAGTCGTTTGCTAACAACAAGCCATACAACGTATTAGCTCGGGAGATCCTCTCGGCCAGTGGTACGGATCCGGAGATGCGTGTGGCAGCTAAGTTTTATCTGGATCGGACAGGTGAAACAAACCGATTGACTCGGGATGTGGGACGTATCTTTCTGGGACGTGACATGCAATGTGCACAGTGTCACAATCACCCGCTAATCGATACCTACTATCAGGCAGATTACTACGGACTGTTTGCTTTCCTTAATCGCAGCCAGCTGTTTACCAATAAGGCAAAGCAGAATTACTTTGCTGAAAAGAGTGTGGGTAATGTCAGTTTCAAAAGTGTCTTTACACAGGAAGCTGGTGAAACAGGCCCTCATCTTCCAGGTGACAATCCGGTGATCGAGCCTTACCTACAAAAGCTGGAAGAATATAAGACTCGTCCTAATGGTGACCGAGTTAGTGAGCCAACCTATAGCCGCCGTCAGCAATTGGCCGACCTAGCCACGAACGGAAAGAACATTGCCTTTAACCGAAACATCGCCAACCGATTATGGGGCATGATGAACGGTCGAGCGTTGGTGATGCCGGTGGATCTGGATCACCCAGCGAATCCACCTTCCAATCCCGCGTTGATGTCAGTGCTCCAACAAGCCATCGTGGATATGGATTTTGATGTGAAGCAATTTCTTAAAGAGATCGCTTTGTCCAAAACCTATCAACGGAGCTTTGATTTGGGGACGGCTTTGCAAAGTAGCCCAGAGCAGCTTCAGTCTCAAATCGACAAGATTGGACAACTGCGTGAGCAAACAGACGAAAAGGCTTATGAAGCATTGGACCTATGGGAAGCCAAGCTTGAAGAGTTAAAGGCGTTGCGATTAAAGCATGCCGAATTAAGTAAGGCCTACCTGGCTGCTGACGCCGCTGCGACAGCTCAGCTTGATAAGTACCTGGCACAGGACGGTGCGGTTTTTGCCGCTCAAGCAGCAACGGATAAGCAAGTGCCGTTGCGAGATGCTTATGCAGCAGCCCACGCGAGTATCGCCAAAGTGTTAGAAAGTTTGCCTGAGGATGCCGTGGCCAAAGATGCGGCAGCTAAATTCAAAGCCAAGTTAGATGCTTCTCTGGCTGAGATAAAGAAACAAACCGACGCGAAAACAAAAGCCGAAGCACAGGGTAAGAAAGAACTGGAAGCGTTAGCTCCTTTGCAGGTTACGTTGGATACGGCCTGGACTGCTTGGAAGCCCGCCAAGGCAGAGCTCTTTGCCTTGGAAACAGAAGTCCAGTCATTGCGTAATGAATTTGAAAGATTGCAGACGCTTGTAGCGGCATATGAAACTCAAGAATATGAGTTTGGCAAAATCAAATCCAATGCCGATCTCCGACTGGAGGTGGCTGCAGCTCAACAAAAAGTTAAATCAATAACTGGTGAAGTGACTGCAGCTGAAGCCGGAGTAGCAGCCTTAAAAACACAAGTGGCTCAAGCACAGTCCGAAATGGAAGCTGCTGTAAACGTAAGACAGGCGGCTCAAGCTGAATTGACGAAAGTCACGAATGTCCGAACCAAAAAGTCTGAAGCGATCCAATTGCTGGCAGCGGTAGTGGAGTCCACAACCACTGCGACCGTGACGATTGCCAAGGATCCGCAAGTATTGGCAACTCAGCAACAATTGGCAGGTAGTCAGGAAAAATTAAAGGTTGAATTAAGTGCACTCGACCAGCAAGTGCGTCAGGCAACCGAGGATGTCGCTTCCAAGACAGAGAAGGCGAACATCGCGATTGAAAAGAAGGAAGCGATGGCGAATCAATTGGCTGTTGCCCAAACCGCTTATCAACAGCTAACGACTTCACTAAATACCGCAACGCAAACGGCGATCGATCTCTCCAGTCAGTATGAGGATTCGACAGAAAAGCTCTCGCGTCAACTAGTGAATCACTTTGTTGTAAGTGATCTACGAGCCTTATCACCGGAGCAACTAGCCAATGCGATGATGGAATCGCTGGGCGTCACGGCTGTTTATCGCCGAGGAGTGATAGCGGAATTAGATAAAGCCAAGCCACTTACAGATGCCGATAAGAATGATAGTGCCATCATGATTCAGCGAGAGCGAGAAATCAGTGAAGGCGTGGAGGCGAAGATTGCGGCGATCCGTAATGAATTCGTTACTTTGTACGGAGCCGGTGCCGGCCAAGTGCAAACGGATTTCTTCTCCACCATTGATCAGGCACTTTACATTACCAATGGTTCGCGAGTTACTGGCTGGGTGGCATCCAACAGTTATCTTGTCGGCGGTTTATTAAAACTTGAAGACTCTGCACAAATAGCAGAGGAGTTATATATCAGTGTGCTTTCCCGTAAACCTAGCGGAGCTGAAATTCAACGAGTGCAGGAGTTCCTGGATTCGGTAGGAGATCAGAAATCACAGGCCTTACAGGACATGGTATGGGCACTACTGGCATCAGCTGAGTTCCGGTTTAATCACTAGGGCTTAGTCATTTTTGAAGGGAAAACGAAAATGAAATGTAACTACTCATGTAAATCTGCCGAACATGGCATGGCTCGTCGAGGATTCCTCGGCGGTATGTTGGGAGCCGCAGGTGCTGCCTCCTCCGTCGTAGGGGGATTGGGAGCTTTCACCAATCCATTGATTGCAAAGCAACTATCCAGTCAGCAAAAGCGCGTGGTCGTGTTTAACATGGCTGGTGGCTTGAGTCAGCTGGAGAGTTGGGACCCTAAGCCTGGTCAGGACACGGGTGGCCCTTTCCGAGCGATCCCTACTTCTGTTCCTGGAATCCACATTTCAGAGCTGTTGCCAATCACCGCAAAACAAATGCATCATCTGGCGTTAGTACGAAGTATTAATACCAAAGAGAACGATCATGGTAAGGGTCGTTACATGATGTTCACCGGTCGTCGTCAGACTCCGGCTCAGGAATTCCCGCAAATCGGGTCTGTCATGGCCAAAGCATTGGACGGAGATAAGAACGCTTTACCTGGATATATTCAGGTTTCCAGCAGTACCGGTGGTCGTAGCAACGACGCGGCTTACCTTGGTCCGGCGTTTGCGAGTATTCGAATTGCCAGTGGCAAGCCACCGGCCAATTCCGCTCGACCTAATTCCATCGATGAAAAACGTGACATGCTACGTAATGACTTCCGTAAATTAGCTAATGACGACTTTTCCCTTCGTCGTCGTAGTGCTCAGACGGACGCATACACGCAAAGCTATGAGCAGGCTCAGCAATTGATGGCTCGTCGGGATGTATTCGATATTTCGAAAGAACCTCAAAAGGACCATGAACGCTATGGTGACCATCAGTTAGGGCAACACACTTTGTTAGCTCGTCGTCTGTTGGAAAACGGCGTGACCATGGTTCAAGTCACTCATTCAAATTACGATACTCACAACGAGAACTTCAATTTCCACTTCGAACAACTGGGTGAATTTGACCGTGCCTTTGGTACGTTTGTTCAGGACATCGCAGATCGTGGGATGCTGGAAAGTACATTGATTGTCGTTCTCAGTGAATTTGGACGCACACCTCGGATTAATCAACGCTTTGGTCGAGACCACTGGGGATCGTCCTGGTCGATCTGCCTGGGCGGAGCTGGGATTCAGCGAGGAGCTGTGATCGGTGCGACAGGTGCCGATGGTGTTCAGATTGAAGATCGTGAAGTTGATCACGGCCACTTATTCCACACTTATCTCCGAGCCGTGGGTGTCGATTCTTTAGGGCACTTTAACATCGGTGGACAGGATATTCCGGTTGCTGACCCTGCTTACGCTCCGATTGAGGAATTGTTGATCTAATGACCTATCCAGTAGCTAAAACAGATCCGAAAGCGACTCATCTTTCGAAGACATTGAAGTATGAGAAGCCGCTTGTCTCCTGTCGGTTTGATCCAACAGGCCGCTATCTGTTTGCAGCTTCTCAGGATTTCTCTGTGATTCGCTGGACGCTGGCTGACGATTCCATGAAGGTCTATAAGGCCCATAATTCATGGGTCCGCGGTCTGGAGTTTTCTCTGGATGGAAAGACAGTCGTTAGCAGTGGGTATGATGATCGTCTGTTCTTCTGGGATGTAGAGGATGAACGAGATGAACCCAAACCAATTCGTGAAATCGTAGCTCATAAAGGCTGGATCCGAGCGATCAGTCTTAGCCCCGATGGAAAGTTACTCGCGTCAGGTGGTAACGATCGGATCGTCAAAATCTGGGATATGGAATCAGGGAAGCTTACTCAGGAATTGGTAGGTCACGAACGAGATATCTACAGCCTTCTGTGGCACCCAACAGATGGTACGCTACTTAGCGGAGATCTAACCGGGCAAATTAAGCGTTGGAACGTTGCAGAGGCGAAAGAGACTTCGGCTTACGATGGCAAGGCTCTGCATACTTACAACGGCGGCCAGCAGGTTAGTTACGGCGGCATCCGAGGGATGGCGTTGAGTCCGGACCAAAAGACCTTATTCGCATGTGGTTTGCACAAGGGGACTAACCCACTTGGTGCCGTTCAGACACCATTGGTGATTTCCTTTGATTTGGAGACTAAGGAAGCTGGGAAATCATGGTCCATTGATGGCTTGCAAGCGATTGCCTGGCAGTTGTACCAACACGAGGACGGTTATTTGGTCGTAGGCGTGGGTGGTTCAGCCGGAGCTCATTTGGTCTTTATTAATCCGACGGAAGATAAAGATTTCCATCGTCTCAAAGTGAGTGATGTGGCTCGTGAATTAGCGATGCATCCGGATGGTATTCAGGTCGCACTAGCGAGTTCGAATGGTGCAGCTCAGATTTGTCGATTAGAAGCGAAGCCAGCCGATGCGAAGTAAGATTCTGATTTTCGGAATCCTTCTGGCCTGTTTTGCTCAACAGGCTGATGCCCAAGTGATTATTTTACCCACCGGTCAGGCAACGACCATTGGAACGACAGTGAATGTACCCGACGGTGGCTTTGTCTTGTTGGGTAACGTGCACTACGGAGCGGAAGGGATGATGCAGCGAGGTCTGCCAGGACTCATTCCCATCGTTGGTGTCGGTCCATTGCTCAACCACAGAGCATTTGGCTCACAAAAAGGTGAGACTCAAATTTATATCGGAGTCAGAATTCATGACTTTGAGGAACTTGACCGGCAGACCTTTCTCAAAGGCCAGCAGATCATCCAGGCGAAGCGAGCGGCGGGGTTTCTACCACCCGAAGAAAAGCCTTTACCCAACCGACTGCCAACGGCTTTAAAACAGTCTTTCTCTTCGGAACGTTGAGTGCCTTGCGGCGGCTGAATGCGTTAAAATTGAGACTCAAGTGATGCAGAGTTTCAAAGTTACGTTCTTGATTGTGGTCTCTTAATATTTTGCTTGGTTTCCTTCCGTTACGCCCCAAATAGCTAACGGCATAGGTTATCTAAGCTCGTTCAAAGGGAGTAAAAGTAGATGCGGCTAATGATACTGTGGTTGGGAGTCAGCCTTAGTGTGACCGGTCCTGTTTGGGGCGGGGAGCAAGCCATTTCATTCAATCGGGATGTGCTTCCTATCCTGGCAAATCATTGTTTTGCCTGCCATGGTCCGGATGCAGAGCAACGTGAGGCAGAATTGCGACTTGATATCGAGGCAGCTGCCAAAGCGGACCGAGATGGGAGTTTTGTGATTCATACGACCAGACCATCTGAGAGTTTGTTGTTGTCACGAATTCAAGAAGAGGATGCAGAACTGCAAATGCCGCCGCCGCATTTCCAAAAGCCTCTCACGAACCAACAAATGGCCACGTTACAACAGTGGATCAAAGAAGGCGCAAAGTGGGACTCGCATTGGGCATTCAAAACACTTCGCAAGCCAGACGTGCCATTGATCACAGATGGTCACATTGGAAATGACATTGATCGTTTTTTAATAGCCCAGTTAATACAAAGCGGCATGGAGATTACTCAAAGTGAAGCCGCTGATAAGGTCACGTTAATTCGTCGTCTCAGCTTTGATTTGCGAGGCATTCCCCCAACGTTGGAAGAAGTGACAGCCTTTGTTAGTCAGGGGCAGTCCTATGAATCGATGGTCGAGGCATTTTTAGCTTCTTCAAGCTACGGTGAGCGGATGGCGCAATATTGGCTGGACCTTGTACGATATGCCGATTCCGGAGGTTATCACAGTGACGTCACCGTTCACATATCACCTTATCGTGATTATGTGATCCAGTCGTTCAACGACAACTTGCCTTTTGATCAGTTCACTATCGAACAGCTGGCAGGTGACCTATTGGATGAACCAACACAGTGGCAAATTATCGCAACGGGTTATAACCGGTTGAATAAAACAACCGAAGAGGGCGGAGCCCAGCCCGGTGAATACATCGTGAAATATGCTGCTGACCGTATTCGTACTACATCAGGAGCCTGGTTGGGAATCACATTAGGTTGTGCAGAATGCCATGACCATAAGTACGATCCCTTTACCGCTCGGGACTTTTATAGTTTCGGAGCTTTCTTCGCTGATATACAGGAAGTTGGGCAATACACTGGCGGGCGACGAGAACCTGAAATTCGTGTGCCAACGCTACCTCAACGGGCAGAATTGGCGAGGCTCGAAGTTGAGTTGAAGCAGGCCACTGAATCAGGGGATCAGGCCAAAATTGATTCTCTGACCAAGGCGAAAGCCGAGATTGAAAAACAGTTTGTTCGCACGATGATTACCAAGAGCGTTGCTCCGAAGGAAATTCGTATCTTGCCTCGGGGAGATTGGTTAAATAAAACGGGCGCAGTGGTAACCCCAGCATATCCAACGGCATTGCCTCAAATGTCATCGCCACCGCAGGAAGGTATGGACCGATTAAGCAGACTGGATTTGGCTCGTTGGATTGTTGCTAGAGACAATCCTCTCACGAGCCGAGTGTTCGTAAACCGAGTTTGGAAGATGCTCTTTGGACGTGGAATTTCTTCACGGCTTGATGACTTCGGGGCTCAGGGAGAAGCTCCAACTCATCCGGAACTATTGGACTATCTGGCCGTTCGGTTTATCGATTCTGGTTGGGATGTCAAAGATCTGATTAAGTTCATTGTTTCCTCTCATGCTTATCAACAAAGTTCACTTGTGACGGAAAAGACGGCAGCACTCGATCCTGAGAATATGTATTTTGCTCGACAATTACGTTGGCGATTGGATGCTGAATTTATCCGGGATACGGCTCTGTTTACTTCCGGACTATTAGATAAGACGGTGGGAGGTCCCAGTGCTTTTCCATATCAGCCGGCTGGCTATTGGCAGTATTTGAATTTTCCGACTCGAAGCTGGAAAGCGGATCGTGGTTCACAGCAATATCGTCGGGGACTTTATACGCACTGGCAACGTACGTTTGTCCATCCATCGATGTTAGCTTTCGATGCTCCGACTCGAGAAGAATGTACTGCTCAGCGTTCTGTGTCGAATACGCCCTCGGCAGCATTGGCACTGCTCAACGATCCAACCTATGTCGAGGCGGCTCGTGCGTTGGCTCAGCGAGTCCTCAAGGAAGGAGGCGACACCGATGTGGAACGAATTAACTGGTTGTTTATGACCGTGTTATCTCGGTATCCGACTGCGGAAGATCTTCCACAAGTGGCAGAGTTACTGGCTCAGTGTAAAACGCAATACACCATGGATATGAAGTCGGCTACTGAATTGCAAGAGGTCGGAGATTTTCAATTGGAAGCCGGAATTGATATCAGCGAAGCATCGGCGTGGGCGATGGTCAGCCGTGTTTTGCTCAATGTCAACGAAGCGATATTCAGAAACTAAGGTGATCATAGGATGAAGCATACACAACCTATCAATGATGTAACTCGCCGAGCGTTTTTGGGGCGTACTTCCGGAGGCTTGGGGATGGCCGCCTTAGCAGGCTTATTGGCTGAAGAGGCACAGGGACAAGGCGAGTCTGTTGGTTTGTCACCAGGGACAGCATCGACACCTCATCTGCCGGCCCGAGCCAAACGTGTCATCTTCCTTTGCATGGCAGGCGGCCCTTCGCATTTAGAATCTTTCGACTACAAGCCAAAGCTGGCTGAAATGCATGGGCAACCGATGCCGACTTCCTACACGTCGAATCAGCCCATCGCTCAACTGCAGGGCAAAAAACTGGTTTGTCAGGCTCCGATGATTCCCTTCAAACGATTTGGTGAATCTGGACAGCAAATTACAGAGATCTTCCCTCACATCGGTTCGGTGGCAGATGAGATTTGTATCATCAACAGCCTGCACACGGACCAGATTAATCATGATCCTGCTCATACAGTAATGAACACGGGGACATCGATCTCTGGTCGTCCAAGCATGGGGTCCTGGATCACGTATGGGCTGGGAAGTGAATCAGCCAATCTTCCGGGTTTTGTCGTCCTGACCAGTAAAGGAGGTCGAAACCCTCAACCGATTGCAACGCGACAATGGCATAGTGGATTTCTTCCAGGGCGTTTTCAGGGAACTCAATTCAATTCATCAGGGGATCCGGTGCATTACGTGCGGAATCCCTTAGGGGTGGCCTCGGCGCAACAGAAGCATGTGATTGAGGTGATCAACGGACTCAATGGAAATCGAGATAGTCTGGTCGACAATCCAGAGATTCGTACACGTATCCAGCAATATGAACTGGCATTTAGAATGCAGCAGTCGGTTCCTGAATTAATGGATATTAGTCAGGAGACTCAGGATACGCTGGATCTTTATGGGGTAAGTGGAGCGGACGGTTCCTTCGCTTATAACTGCCTACTTGCCCGCCGGTTGGCTGAAAGTGGAGTGCGATTTATTCACCTATATCACCGCGGTTGGGATCATCACAACGATCTGGTGCGATACATGGGTATTTGTAGTGGGTTGTGTGATCAACCAACGGCGGCGTTAATCAAAGATCTTAAACAGAGGGATATGTTGAAGGATACTTTGATTGTGTTTGGTGGTGAATTCGGTCGTACCCCCATGGCGCAAACCAATAAAGGTGCAGTAGGTCGAGATCATCACATGCGTGCATTCAGTATGTTTTTAGCGGGGGGTGGGATCCGTGGAGGAATCACCCATGGGTCGACGGACGAGTTAGGTTACAACGCAGTCGAAGACGTCGTGCATATTAATGACCTGCATGCCACGATGCTGCATCAGCTTGGACTGGATCACGAACGGTTAACGTTTCCATATCAGGGGCGTGACTTCCGCTTAACGGATGTGGCTGGTGAAGTCATCAAACCGATTCTGACTTAAGAGACTTCTGGTTTGGATTGGACCAACGGTCTGAGTTCTGCGATGAGATAGAACGATCCGGTGACCACGATGAGGTCGTCCTGTGCTGCTTGTTGACGCACTTGTTGTAATGCTTCCACTGGGCTGTCGATGATTTGGGTTCGAGTGGCCAGATTATTACAACTGGTGACCATTGCATTGAATAAGACCTGAGGCTCAACCGATCGGGGATTTTTCTGATATTTGGTGAGCGTCAGACTGTGGAAGTGAGGAGCTAAAATCGCTCCGATTTCGTCGTATTGCTTATCCCGGCTACAACTAAGGATGAGATGTAGTTTCTTGTTGGCAAAGTGACTGTTGAGAAACTCGACTAGTGCTTCGGTGGAGTTCGGGTTGTGGGCAACATCCAAGAGAATGTTGGGTTGGCCTTCGAACATTTCCAAGCGGCCATGGCATCTTACATTGCGTAGCCCCGCACGGACCGCGTCTGGACTTAGGACGTAGCCTTGTTTGATTAGTTCGTGAATTAGCCCCAAACAGACAGCTGCATTTTTGATTTGATGGCTGCCTGGCAGTCCGATGGTTAGATCGGACCACTGTAATTGATCGTTGATTCGTACTGAGGATAGTTCGGGATGCATGGACGAGGAGGTTGCTACTTCATAAGCGATTTCGTTGGCAACGTTCAGCAATGGCGCTGTTTGAGTCGCAGCAATACGTTCAATCACCTCTCGTGGACCTGATAGGTCACATCCGTTAACTACCGGGACATTGGTTTTGATGATGCCCGCCTTTTCACCCGCGATTAATTCGAGGGTGTCTCCGAGGATCTCGGTATGGTCCAGACCAATATTGGTAATGGCCGTCAGGATAGGTTCACAAATGTTGGTGCTATCCAGTCGACCCCCAAGTCCCACTTCAATAACTGCGATATCGACATGGTGTTTGAGGAAATATAAAAATGCGAAGGCAGTCGTGATCTCAAAAAACGTAGGCTTGAGATCGATGTCGGGATTCTCGAGATCGCGTCGATCCATCTCTTCGACGGCAGGGACGATTTGATTCAGGATTTCAACAATTTCCTGTTCGCCGCTGGCAACGCCATTGATACAAAATCGTTGGCCCAGATGCTCGAGGTGAGGAGAGGTAAATAGGCCGGTGGTGTATCCGGCTTCTGTCAGAATCTGGCTCAGCATAGAGGAAACAGAGCCTTTGCCTTTGGTGCCTGCAATGTGGATGGTCGGAATCTGTGATTGCGGGTTACCCAACAGACCAGCAAGTTGTCTCATCCGCTCGAGCTTAAACGTATCGGGTGAAGTTTCCACCATCGTCCGTTCCAGATCAAATCGACTGAACAGAAATGCCTGGGCATCAGCATAAGATTGAATGGAATTGTTCGTAGGCATTGGTTTGACAGTTGTCAAAGTAACAGGGGGGATACGCAGCTGGCAAAGCCTCAAAGCCGCCTATCAATTGATATAACCTGTATGACCCTAATAAGGTGTTAATAACAAGCTAATTATCTCAGTTTTGATAGCATTCCTATTCCTTATTTATAGTGTTCAAGCCGCATACTTTAAGACCACGCCAATAGGTTTTTTAACAATCTATTGAGGATGTTGGTGCGAATGGATTTGTTCGTTGAAACGAGCGAACCTCCATAGAGATATTTACGTATCAAATTAATTACCCATACGGTTTATTTTCCGTTGTATACAGCGTTGATTTAGACCAAGTAGAGTCAGCTACCAGAAAGGTATTCGATGTCCACTACAGTCGACGACAAAAAGGATGTCATCATAGAAACTCGCAACCTCACTAAGGTCTACAAGGACTTTTGGGGGCGGCCAAAAGTGAACGCTCTGGAGTCACTCGACCTGGAAGTGCGTCGTGGTGAGATCTTTGGCTTGTTGGGGCCCAACGGATCTGGAAAGTCGACGACAATTAAACTCATTCTGGGCTTACTGTTTCCAACCAGTGGTCAGGCATTGGTCTTTGATAAAGATGCTTCTGATGTTTCCAAGAATGAGCGTATTGGGTATCTGCCGGAAGAGTCCTATTTATACAAGTTCTTGAATGCGGAAGAGACATTGGACTTTTACGGTCGGCTGTTCAATATGTCGGCTGGAAGACGAAAGCAGCGTGTTCGCGACTTAATTAAGTTGATCGACATTGAGTGGGCGAAGCGTCGTCAGTTGAAAGAGTATTCGAAAGGGATGACGCGTCGTATTGGTTTGGCTCAGGCTCTGATCAACGACCCGGAACTCATCGTTCTGGATGAACCGACCACTGGTCTGGATCCAATCGGGACGCGTGAAATGAAAGACTTGATCGTACGTTTGCGTGATCAGGGTAAGACGATTCTGATGTGTAGTCACCTATTGGCTGATGTGCAGGACGTGTGTGACCGGATCGCAATTCTACATCAGGGTGAATTGAAAGAAATGGGAGCGGTAGAAAATCTACTAAGCGTCCGCGACATTACTCAGATCCAGGCGAAAGGTCTGAGCGATGATGCTCAGCAGCAGATTCGTAAAATCATCGAAGGTGATCAGGCTGATCTGGTTTCGATGGAGAATCCAACCACAACGCTGGAAGATCTGTTCTTAGGAATTGTCAGAGATAGTAAGGCTCGTCCCGGATACAACCGTAAGCGTGAACGTGATCAGGATGGTGAACCAGAGGCTCAGGAAGCCTCCACCGAGTCAGCAGAACAGTCGTAAGGTTGCGTTGCACAACGCCTTAGGTTTTTAGTCAGAGTAGTATCGGAAATACAGACAAATGGTCGTAGATCCCAGTGAATTTATTCCCTTTAGCGAGTGGTTGGCAAGCGCCGTAGGCGGCTTTGTTGTACTGGCGTTGGTAATCTTTGTTGCCTGGACAGTCATTGCATTCGCCTTCACTGCCATTCGAAATACACCCCAGCAGGCAGTCTCCATCGTCGGTGGTGGCCTCAAGCGAGCCGTTCTTGAGGATTTCCCACGAACATCCATTCGACGTATCGTCGGGATGACTCGGTTGGCCGTTCAGGAAGCGATTCGTAACAAAGTTCTGATTATCTTTGCTTTGTTTGTTGTCCTGTTGCTGTTTGCCGGTTGGTTTCTGGATGTACAGAATGATCATCCTGCTCGGCTCTATCTAGGATTTGTGATTTCCACGAGCACCTATTTGTTGTTGGCTTTAGCAATGTTCGTCAGTGCATTCAGTTTGCCTAACGACATTAAGAATAAAACTATCTACACGATTACTACTAAGCCTGTTCGAGCCCATGAAATCTTCCTGGGCCGCGTGTTAGGGTTTGGTCTAGTCGGCACAGTATTACTGATCTTGATGGCAGTGGTAAGTTACGTGTTTGTCGTGCGGGGATTGGACCATGTCCACACGATCGAAACGGCCTCGATCGAATGGGATGACGAAACCGGAATGGGAACAGGGTATACGTCTGTCGATTCTCACCATCGACATGATTTCTTCATCAATGGAAATCTCGAAGGCGGCGATGACCCCGTCGGTTTTACCGAAGTCGCTCAAGGACACTCTCACGCAATCTTCAAAGACGGAGAGAACTATGTACTCGGTCCTCCCACCGGTGACTTGTTGGCTCGCGTTCCAGTTTACGGGAGTTTAAGATTCCTCGACCGCTATGGGCGCGAAAGCGACGAAGGGGGTGACGGAGGTCTGAGTGTGGGGAAGGAATGGACCTATCGTGAGTACATTGAGGGAAATACGCTCAATACGGCAATTTGGACCTTTGAAGGTTTGACGCCTGAGATGTTTAATACCGGCCCCGCTGGCGATGAGGGGACAGTTCCTCTGGAATTAAATCTGCGAGTGTTCCGAACCACCAAAGGAGATATTGAAGGCAACATTCAAGGCGAGGTGTTACTGGTTAATCCGGAGAAAACACTTTCGGTAGTGGATCGTTATAGCGCTCCCATTTCGTTCGAAGCAGAAGAGTTTCAAACGTTTCAGGTCAACATTGATTACGATGAGATCCGCCGCCAGAATCCGCAAACGGCAGAGTTGGAGCAGGTGAATTTATTTCGGGATCTGGTCGTGGATGGCAAATTAGAAATTCATGTGCGTTGTCGAGAGCATGCTCAGTTCTTTGGTATGGCTCAGGCAGATTTATATATCCGTGCTCCTGAAGGTTCGTTTGAGATGAACTTCTTCAAATGCTATTTAGGTATTTGGATGCAGTTAGTTTTAGTGACATTGTTTGGCGTGTTCTTCAGTACCTTCCTCAACGGAATTGTTGCGATGGTGGCAACCTTGGCCATCGTGGTGATGGGGATATCTTCAGGATTTATCGGAGAAGTACAGTCGGGAGATGCACCAGGCGGCGGTCCGATTGAGTCACTCATTCGAAACATAACTCAGCAGGGAGCTACGGTTGACCTGGATATGGGCGAAACAGCAACATCGGTGATTCAGGCAATGGACTCTTTCTATCTGGACACGATGGAAAGCATCGCGAAACTGGCCCCGGATTTTCCAAAGTTTAACATGGCTTCCAAAGTTGCCTATGGCTACGACATTGATCTGGATCTAATATTGAAACAGATAACAACGACATTGGTGTACTTCTTTGTCCTCCTGTTTGCCGGATATTTTGTTATCTCCTCGAGGGAAATTGCAGCGTGAATCTAGAAACTTCATTTAAGCGAAAAGTTAGCTATATCAGTGGTATCGTTCTGCTGCTGTTCCCATTGTTCTATTTGGGACAGCCAGCGACCAGTGATTCCGAGGGCGGCCGTGGAGGTAAGCTAGCACAGCTACGATCGGAGAATTATCTGGCTCAGTCAAATCTGGGTGAAATTGATCCTGTCAGTTCCACCATGCAATTGGCGACGTTTGGTTTACGGCCAATCGCAGTGATCGTCTTGTGGGAAAAGGCGACTCGTTTTCAAAAGATGGAAGACTATGACAACGTCACGGCCACAGTTAACCAGATCTCCAAATTACAGCCAAACTTCGTTTCGATTTGGAAGTTCCAGGCACACAATCTGGCCTACAACATCTCGGTTGATTTTGATAATTACCGCCATCGCTATCAGTGGGTGCGACGCGGGATCGACTTCCTGATGGAAGGGACGAAATACAATTCTCAGGATGCCAAGTTGGTTCAGGAAGTAGGGGCTTATACCGGTTCGAAAATCGGCGGCTCAGATGAAAAGCGGCAGTTCCGTCGGTTGTTCTCTGCCGATGATCCATTTCATCAACGGATGGAAAATTACGGCCTGGAGATGGACTCGCAATTGGTGGCCGGAGTGGATGGTAAACCGGACAACTGGAAAGTAGCCAATCGCTGGTATCAGAAAAGTGAAGATGTTGCCAAGTTCAGCGATTCAGGCATTCGTGGAGACTGGTTGCGATTCTATGAACGCAAACCACAGGCTTTGATTTATTATGCGATTGCACTTGAGGATGAAGGCTATTTGGATACGAATGCTCAGCAGGCGTTTGCAGTGGCTCACTCCAGTCTCGAGGAATTGGGGTCACTGGACATTCTTTCCAGTTTCACCGGAACGACTCTACGGCTTAATCAAGGGGCAGAATTCCAGCGTAAGTTAGATGAATTGCGTCAGGAAATAAATGCATTAGGTCCGGATGTTCGCGAGACTCTGCGTAAGGAACGATTTGCCTCGCTTTCCAAACCGCAACAGGATGCACTAAATCTTGCTCCGGAATTACGAACAGAGTATCACATCGGCTTGGTTCAGGAAGCGAATGAACAATTATTTATTTCAGAAACAGAAGTGGCTGAAGCTATGCCGGAATCGGTCAAAGAGCAAGCGATGTTGCTTGCCGCGGAGGCGGAAGATATGGCAGTCCAGGCAGATGCTGTGAACTATATGCGATCGATGATCAATTACGATTACTGGTTGAAACGTTGTGAGATGGAGCAACTTGAATTGGCAATCACAGCGCGGAAAACAACAGCCAAGGGAGACGAACTGTTCGTTCAGGCGCGTTTACAACCAGCTCGGCTAGAATATGAAAAGGCCTGGGAAATGTGGACGGAGATCTTTGAAGATTACCCTTCCATGATTACTAAAGATACAGGCCAAAACCTGATGCCATCGATTGCCAATTATGTTGAGTTGCTGGGGCAATTCGATGAAGAAGTACCAGAAGACTTTGCCCTGCGTTCCATTGTGGAACTGGCGGAAACAGAGTTGGCTGGAACGCCTGAATCAAACATTCAGTTCCCATCGCCGTCGAATCCAAATCGAATCAAAGGTGAAGTGCCGAAGAACGACTATCTGCAGAATAAATAAGTCGCTAGTGATTAGTGGCTATTTATTGCGTTGCATTGAGTTTGACGTACTCTTCGGCGACGCGGTCAAGAAACGCAGCTGGCTTGTCGATGGGGTGATAGACTGCTCGCATCACAAAGCGATAGGTTTTTCCAACTTCATAGTTGGGCACAAAATACTGGAAGTCCCATGCGGGATTGCCCTGCCCTCCTCCTGACGGTGATTGCGATATTCGCATCTGATCGGCATCCCGAAATATCTGAGCAAACCCCATGGAGCGGCTCACTCCGTAATACCAAGGCTGCTGGAATCGGTGGCGTGAATACCCGAAGACCAATGTCAGCGGGAAATCGGAGTCATGCTGGAAGAGCCGTTGGTCATTACGACTTCGGTGGGTGGCATGGGTGCCATGTTGAGGCGTTACTCCGCGAACCATCTGGGGTTTGGGATATTGGTCGATTTTCTTGCCTTCAACGTTTTCGAACCCTGGGAAATGGATACTCAAATCTTTAGGTTGATGGATGTAGCTGGCCCAAAAGAGGCCAATGTATTGATTGGCAAAGGAGTTAGCCCGAGGCGTGCATTCATAGGTGAGCTGGATCGTGCCGTTTTCCAGTAATTCGTAACGCTGGCAACTCTCAAGACGATAATGTCCTGCCGGGGCCTGATAGAGTTCCACAGTATGTTCGTTGATTTGTCGTAATTGCATTGGCAAATTGCGAGGTTCAAACAGAATCTTGCGGTCACGAGTCTTGCCATCGTGGATGTGTTCATAATTCAAGCCGGCATAATTGGGCACAAACAGATTTTCCGATTGTTGCTTGTGAGTGATCTTTGCAATTCCGCTGTAACCTGCTCGATGGCCTGGTAATACTTTGTCATCGACCGCCTGATTGTTGACTACAACAATTTCAACTCCACCTCGTTGAAGGATGGCATAATTCTTTGACGGTGTCGTCCAAGTTTGTTGCTTGGAATGGATCGTGGTCACAGGTTTTAGTTCAGTAGCATGCAGTGGCATGGTGCCTGCGAATATCAGGATTGCCGTTAATATCATTCGTTGATGATTCATGAATCCATCTCATCCTGACGTTGTGAAAAGTAACCGATACTGGACTGATAGTATTTCGTGGTACGCGCTGCCTGCGTTTCCTGATTTTGAGTTTGTTGTTCCTGCAAATCGTCTAGATTAGCTCGGCAGGTGGTGCACCCGCGCATTTCGATGTGGGAACGAATAAACAGGGCTTGTTCTTGCGGCAGGATTCCTAGCAGGTATGCGCCGAGAGTTTTACGGCTGGGGCAACTGAGACCTTGTTGTCGCCAGATGGATCCGAGCGTATGTTCACCCGAGGCAGCTTGTTGCCGAATGGTTTGAAGGCGTTGTAGCAGGAGTTCGTCATCTGGTAGGACTTGTTCCAGGACCGAGGCACGTTCGGCATCCAGATCCTCTTCCAGATAGGCAGCCAGTTCAGAATCACTAAAAGAATGGGTCATAACTTGTTTCTAGCTCTCCTGATCATTGTAAAGTTCCGGGAATAAATCAGGATTGACGCCCAAACCTAACATTTTTCGTTTTAACTTATCCACGAATTCGTGCTTGAAACTTGCTACTTGCGGTTGAGTTAGATTGAGGGCCTCCGCGATTTTTATATTGGGAGTTCCACTGACAAACAGGAGTTCCAAACAGCTCAGTTTGATCCAATTCTGCTGTTCAATCAGACGTTCAATTTCTTGGCTAAGAATCTTTATAAGAGCTTCGTTTTCGGCCTGCCGGCGTTCTCCACTTCTGGCAACGGCAGATACTCGAGGGCCCTTGGCTGACAGATCTCGCGGTTGTTGAGACTCGTTAGCAAAGTTGGAAAGCGGAATATTTACTCGTCCACTGACCCGAAAGTAATCGCTGATCTTATAACGGCAAATACTGTAAAGAAAGCTGTCGATCGGCCGGCTTTCATCAAAATTGGGAAGGCTGCGGATAAATCCGATTAGTGTTTCCTGAACGATATCATCTGCGGCTGAACGGTCACCGACTCGACGGGAGACAAAGGCCAACAATCTTCCAGAGAATCTCTCCACAAAGCGCATCCAGGCTTCCTGAGATTCTGAGCGTAGTTCTTCTATAAGCAGCTTGTCAATTTCGGCCATGACTAATCTCAACACATTATCGGGCTAAGCGAATTGTAACGTGCTGAAAGGGTCGTTCACAAGAATCTAAACCCAGTGAAGCATCATGGCGATCCCAGCCAGGGCTGCGATGGTCGCGATGAGAATTGCTGAATTGACGGTGAGACGAATGGCACGATTGGTATCCCGACTTCGCATAACCTGATTACCCCGAAACAGGAATAATATGATCAGCACCACACTTGCAATCATGATGTATTGAACGAGACGTTCGCCTAACATAACTTCCCGCCAGAGTTGCTTCATTTCTGCCTGGAGCGGCTTCAAGTCGACAATGGCGATCAGATGGTAATTCGTAATATTGGAAGGCTGTCCGGACAGGATGGGCGTATGTTCCTGTAAGTAAACATCACTGGGAGCCACAAGTTCGACCAGGTCGATTTGGAGGCCTCTTTCTTCCAACAGACTGCGACCGTTAATGTGATTTCCGGTGACTTCATCGATAATGCTGTTTACCGCCGCATCGACCTTTGCAAGGAAACTTGCTTCAACACTGGGTAGATCGATACTTAAATCCGATTCAATCCGTAACGCATAGGCATTACCTGTGGGTAAGACCAACTCAGGTTGCTCGACCGAATTACCCTTCGTGTTTTTTTCGAGGTCAAACGGGTAATACTTCGGTGAATTGGTTTGATTCCCGTCGCTTTCAACAGATGCGGATTCTTGAGCTACTACAAAAGTGGAGAGGCTAAGCAATAAGACGAGAATCGTTGATTTGTACGATCGATTATCCATTTTGCCACCACCCTGTCGCAATCGCTTCAAATTCTTTGCGTTGCTGAGACGTGAAGTTTGGTGCTGAAAATTGAATGACAATCAGTGTTAAAGCTGTAACCCCAGGCATTAGTGGCTGAGGGGCTACGGGCAAAAACCATGCGACTAAGGCAAACATAAATGCCCCCATCAAATCATACTGAGATGTTCGAACTGGCGTCGCATGATTCCACCAGCGACAAATGGCAAAGAGCAGGCCGGTAAAGACGGCGTAATGAGCCAAAGCCGGGCTCTCGCCAGCCGCAAACTTCCAATGTTCCATGACCCAGGGCCAGTAGCTGACTCCGGAATGAAGGTCATGGAAATCGAGTTGTAAAAAATTGCCGATTGCCAGGTGCAGTGCACCCAGTCCGGCTCCGACCGCGAACATCACCACGCGTTTTGGTCCATCCTCGGTATCAGACGATTCCCAGAATTTCCCCAGAATTAGAACGGCCCAGCTGCTCAGTAACATGACCGACATCAGCCAAATAAACCATTGAGTCGACTCAACCGACGAAAGGGTTTTGTTACTAAGTGTTTGTAGGAAGACGGCAAATAGAAGCGTTGTTGCAGCTCCCGTACCTACCACCGCTCGGATCATGGACGAAGTGAGTTCACTAAGCCGTTGCGACTTGTCCTTTTTAGCTAACTCTCCTTTCGCGACGTCGATCCAGGTAGGCGGTTTTCTGTGCCGGGTATTGGGTGGTATGTACTCGGGCTTCTTTGTTGGCGTACCCTGTCGAGGGACAGGTGTCGGCTCAATGACGGGTACGATGTCTAAGGTGGGGATTTGACGGTTTTTCACAGGTTGAGCAGGCACAGGTTGAGTGGGCACAGGTTGAACTGGCAAGGCCTGATCTGGTGTGACGGATGTTGGTGTCGTAGAGCGAATGCCTGCGTAGTACTCCTTAGGCAATGAAGCACGATTAAAGCCTGGAACCAATTCATAATTTGGCTCTGGAACATCAAGCATCATGTCGACAACGTTCTGATACCGTTTGTCGGCGTCCTTTTCCAAAGCTTTTCGAATGGCCGTTTGGTACTCTAACGGGACCTTGGTTAAATCCGGAGCTTCGGTGAGGTGTTTGGTTAGAATTTCCGCATCAGATTCACCATCAAACGGGATGTCGCCAGTGAGTAATTCAAAGAGCATGATCCCCAGGGCATAGATGTCGATTTGGTTACCGTAATTCCCTTTTCCGATTTCCGGTGCCATGTAACGGCAAGTCCCAATGGCCCGGGTGTGATTATTACGTTGGCTATGGGAAATGAGCTTGGAGAGCCCATAATCTCCAACTTTAACGTCTCCTTCACTTTGAAAGATGTTCCCAGGCTTGAGGTCACGATGTACAAATCCATTGAGGTGCAGTCGGTGCACTCCACTGGCGATGGCAAAGAACCACGCGGATGCTTCATTACTGGTGAGTCCGTCAGGTTGTTGTGTCAGCACATCTCGCAGGCTCTTTCCTGACATGTACTCCATAATGATCCAGGATTCGCTCTGCTGATCATCATGTTTAATATCAAACAACTGAACTAAGTGAGGGTGTCTGATATTTAGGACGAGATTGTCACCTCGATCCGCATCCATGAAATCCACTTTTTTGAGTGCTACCTCTTTCCCGACATCACTAACGGCGAAGTAGACTTCCCCGAAGCCTCCTCGTCCAAGTCCTCGTTTGATGGTGTAGCCATCAAGAGGAGTGTCGCCTGTGATGTAGGTGAATTTCATGATTCTTGTTGTTTTCAGATTGCTTGAAACTTAGTCTTTGCTATTGGATTTCCGGATAAGATTTCTAAACTACGTTGTGTCTTCCAGGCTCAGTGATATACGGTCACTGCGTATCTGAGAACCGTAAAATAGTTCGCCTGTGGATTGTTCCACTACCCCGTCGAGTTCCACAGGGTAATCGGATTGACAGCACAATTGCTCCCCTTGCTGAAACAAAACGATTTGATGTTCTTCTCCATGATAGACAACATGATTGGCCATATTACTTCCAATAATCAGTGATTCACTCATTAAAAGTATGCCATCCACAAAAGGATTGGTACGTGTGTTGCCGACCAGATCCAGTCGAGCACTGGGGCTCAATGGATGAGGCTTTGTGAATTGAAGCTGGGCGCTTCCGAGCGTGATCAGGTCGCCGTGATGTAGCAGTGTTGGTGATTGGATTGTTTGATTTTGTATCGCCACGTCTGCGAGTGGTTCCAGCACATAATCTCCCTCTTCCTTCTGGCGAACAATGCGTGCATGTCGGCCGGCGATATCTGCGACCAAGGGGATATCCACCTGCGTTCCGGGACGAGCCTGCCCGAGAACGACCTGATCGTTTAAGCTGACCAGATAGCCGCCGACGGCATCGATCCACATCAAGAAACGGTCAGAGACAGCTTTCATAATCTTTTTATTTGTTCTGAAGAAGTAGCGACTATTACTGGACGAGTTATTTGGAGGGCCGGCCAGAACACGAGTGGAGTTCGAGACCGTACGGGGCCGTTTTTTCCAGGTTGTATTCATGACAGCGTTCACTTATTAGTTTATCAACTTTGGTTGGATGCGCAGGAAAAGGGGCTCACGCTCGTGGCGTGAACCCCAGTCCCTGAAGTCGGAGGTCATTATTTCCGAGCCAACTTAGTTTTGGATTCAGCAGTTTCCTGTGATCCGAAGTAGTTAGCTACTTCATCGAGGATGTCTGTGGTCGTTTCAGTTTCTACTGGAATTCGATCCAGAGACTGATTTTTGACATTAGACAGTTTTTCCTCGGTGCTTAGGCGAGAGTCCAGGTTGTCGAGTAAAGCATTCGCTTTAGCCAACTGACTCTCGTCGATTTCGATCTCACTTGCAGACTTGGTGACTTCGATCATCTTGTTGCGAGCAGCAAGGCTTTCGACTTCAACTCGCAGCTTACGCTGTGAGGCCTGCATACCGGCCAGCTTGCCACGGACAGTTTTTAAGTTGTCCATCCGAGTTGCCCGGAGTTTCTTGAGATTCGCCAGAGTTTCGTTATCTGTCTTGAATTCGTCAAAGCGATTCGAAAGGTCGCGTTTGACGTCACTGGCAGAGTACTCAACTCCATGATAGGTGACATATTCGACACCCGATGAAAGGTCTGCGTTAAGGCGTTTTATCGACTTTTCATCTTCAGCCAACTTTCCTTCAAACTCAGAAATGTTGGTTTCGAGCTTTTCAATCTCGACTTCTTCTCGAGCGATCAGCTCCATGTTTTTACGAATCTCAGGTGTGATGTCTGAAATTTGCTGGCGAGCTCGTTCCAATTCAAACTCAACTGGTACCGAGTTCTTTACGGAATCGCGAACGCTAGCAACGGAAGTGGTTACATAACTTGTTGCGTCGCTGCCGAATAGCAGTGCAAGGAGCAGCATGACTGCAGCGGCACCGCCTCCGACATACAAAACTTTCTTTTTCATCGTCAGGTCTCCTTTCAAGAGAATCCGATTGAAATTGTGCATGCCTAACTGGTTAGTCATTCCCAGTTGGAGGCAACATCCTGGTAATTAAATGCTGAAGTCCATTCCAGCAGTACTTTCAAAATCTAATTCGTTAGCAACGTCCCAATATTGGGATGTTGGGAGAAAAAATTAGGAAATCTCTCCGTGGTTGTTAATCCGCCCAAAAAACAGTGGTTTTGCAGGTGGATTGCTAATCAGGAATTCGTGACTAAGCCTTAGTTATTGGGAGAATTGGCATATAATAAGGGAAATAAATTTCAATCCTTGTAGCCTCTTGTTAAATACGAAGCGTATTACTTCAAAGACGGCGAAACGGGAAAAGGACATGCAGTTTCGGACCGGCACTTTATGGGCAGTTTTTGCGACTATCTTTCTGTTAGTCACCGATACGTCTGCGCAGCAAGAGTCGGAATTGAATCCTGATTACCAGGCATTAATTCAAAGCCTGGGTGATTCGTCGTACCAAAAGCGTGAAAGTGCTCATGAGCAACTCGTCAAAATAGGAATGAAGGCTCGTCGAGAACTGGCAGCCGCGCTACGCAATCCGGATCTAGAGATTCGCAGTCGTGCTCGACGAATTTACGTCGATTTGATGTACGAGGATTTTGAACAAAAACTTGAACGGTTTATCAATGATGTCGAGGGTCGCCTCGAGCATGATTTACCAGGGTGGGACATTTATCGGAAGAAGATTGGTGGTTCACCGGAAGAACGCAAGTTTTTTGCTTCCATGGTACGAGCGGAGTCCAAAGTACTGCGAGCGATCGAAACCAAGAAGGGGCTGGGTGAATTACTTCAGGATCGAGTCAAACAGTTGCAGCCCTATGGTAACTACACTCCGACAGGTCCGACCGTGCCGCAGGTTTATAGTATTGCTACTGTCATGCTTGGGGCTTCCGAGCTAACAGATGCCGAACGTGAATCGCTAATTTCTCCCGTTTACAATCTACTGAATTACTCGCAGATCAAATCGCAGATTATTGATAAGCCTGATCATGATGTGAGTAAGCGGTTGACTCGCGAATGGGCTGAATTGGCATCGACATCGCGAAACCGGACCCTAGGGTTAATGCTCATTTTGAATTACGGATTCGAGGAAACCGGCCTGAAAGTCGCTCGGAAAATGTTGGGTACGACTGAAAGTTTTTCCACCAGCGAACAATATGCGGCAATCTGTGCTGCTCGGTTTGGCGGTGCGGAAGAGGTCGAGTTACTGTTGCCACTGTTGGAGCAGAAGACACTGGTCCATTCCTGGAGCACACCTCAAGCCGGAGGTAAGCTGATTAAGACTCAGCTTCGGGATACGGCATTAATCATGTTATTGCATCTCACCAAGCAGGACCCGGCAGATTACGGATATCGATTCTCACGGCCAAGTCCCATCTATGTGTATGAAGTGTATTCCTGTGGTTTTACAGAAGACGAAAATCGTGATAAAGCTCATGCGAAGTGGAATACCTGGTGGGAAGAATCAGGGAAGAAGTGGTTAGCTGAATCCAGAGCCAAGAAGGCTGCCGATACTCCCATGGATTCAAAATAAGAATTTCGTCGTGTCTGACCAATCCTCGCTTCAAGAACTTGCTATCGCGATTCGCGAAAAGGCTGCTCAAACTGGCTTGCGATTTGTATTTGCAGAGAGTTGTACGAGCGGATTGTGTGCCGCATCGGTCGGCAGTCAGCCCGGGATTTCTGAGTTCTTTTGCGGTTCTCACGTGACCTATCGCAATGATTCAAAAGCTAAATGGCTCGGCGTAACCCCCGAGACGCTTGAACAAGTTGGGCCGGTAAGCCGACAGGTTGCTCAGCAAATGGCTGCCGGAGCACTAAATAAAACACCGGAAGCAGATATCGCGATCGCCATTACAGGCCATCTTGGTCCGCAGGCTCCTGTAGGGCTGGATGGTCTGCTTTTTGTCGGTGTAGCGGTGAGGCAGGAATCAAAGGTCATTTTGGCTTGTTTTGAGCACGAGCTACCCGTGGCAGGCCGTACTGAACGTCAGCGTTTAGCGGCGGTGAAGGTGTTACATGCTCTGGTTCGCATACTCGAGTTACATCAGGCGGCCATTCAAGTCTGTCAGGAGGAGAGTCCGTTTGCTGTCATCGGCTCAGATGAAATCAAGGCACTACTGCCTGGTTCCTTTAATCCGGTTCATCAGGGGCATAGGGAGATGCTGAAGCATGGAAGCGTGGAGCTTGAGCACGACGTGCATTTTGAATTGTCGGTTGAGAATGTAGATAAACCAGATCTCAGTGTTGCCGATTGTCTGGAGCGTGCCTTACCGCTGTGCGTCCAGCATGATTTGGTGCTTTCTCGGGCGCCGACGTTTTTAAGCAAGGCAAGGCTATTAGGCGGAGTTTGTTTTTTAGTAGGCGTTGATACCATTGGGAGGATCGCTGAGGCTAAATATTATTCAGGCGAGGAAGCCCGTGATAAAGCCTTGGAAGAATTAAGGGATTTAGAGGTTCGCTTTTTGGTATACGGTCGTACAATGGACGATTCGTTTTCGACATCCTCCGACAGTGAACTCAAATTTATCGAGTTGGGTTCATTGTCATTACCTACTTCGCTTCAGTCGCTTTGTAGCGGAGTGAACCAAACACAGTTTCGCAGGGATGTTTCTTCACGGGATTTACGTTAGGCGGAATCGGACTTGGAACAGCAGACAACGTCTCAGGGCGTGGATTTGTATCGCCGCGGTATCATTCTGGGAGCGGTATCCAGTATTGGGTATTCGTCTGCCAATGTCTTTTTGCGCGCTGTCGACGATTGTGATCCGGTTTGGGTTAGTTGTATTAAGGCCGTTCCGACTATTCTTGTTGTGGTTCCCTGGTTGATCTGGCGATATTGCCGGATCGAGAAAAAACTTTGCCCTCCTAAATTGGCATTAGGACTCGTTGTTCTCTCTATTGTGTCCCACTATGTCGGGAATGTCGGATTCCAGTGGTCACTCAATAAGATTGGCATTAGTCTAGCCGTTCCAATTTGTTTAGGTGTTTTGATTGTCACCGGTGCCTTGGTGGATTGGTTGGTTTTGAAAGACAAGCCATCTCGTAGAACCTTATGGTCGATGGTGATTTTAATCACGGCAGTGGTCGTGTTGTCGACCGGTGGTGAACAGGCATTTGAACAGTTAAAGCAAGTCCTGGATGTAGCGGACGCTCAACCTTATTTATTAGCAATGGCGATCGGGGCAGTCATCATTTCCGGAATTAACTATGGAGTGTTCGGCGCAGTGATCAAGGTGGTGGGAAATCGAGGTGTTTCTCAGCCTGCGATCATGACGATTATTAGTGTGACTGGATTTGTTTTTCTCCTGTTGCTGAGCTCGCTTAACGGTTCGTGGGAGTTGGAGCGCAGTTTTGAATTTGAAAACCTTGCTCAGATGACTCTGGCAGGGATATGTAATGCGATAGCCTTTGTGGCATTAGTGTCTGCAATTAAGATCCTTTCGGTAACACGGTATAACCTGGTGAATGCTAGTCAGGCAGCTCTAGGAGCGATTTCAGGGGCCGTGATATTTCATGAACCGGTTAGCGTATGGATGGTTTTGGGGATCATCCTGACGGTGATTGGGTTGATGGTCATGAAACGAGATAAGTAACCTGATGCATTCAGATTTATGTCAATTACAGATTCATAGTTTGTGGTCTAAAATAGAGGCATCCTCGGCTGTTAATCTGGAGTCAGTTTTATAAATGGTATCGTCAGACCATGTCAGTTTCCCTGCCTACCTTGGGGTAGATGTAGGAGGAACAACGATCAAAATTGGAATTGTTGATGATTCCGGGAGATCGCTTGCGCATGGGAAGATTGATACTGACCATGAACGAGGGCCAGAGGATGGGGTTCGAAGAATCATCGACTTTGCAGAAGGTTTGTTTGCTGAAGCGGGATTGAATTGGGAGCAGATTCGAGCGGTTGGATTGGGAACTCCCGGTACGATGGACGTAAAGCAGGGCATGCTGTTGCACATGCCGAATATGAGTGGTTGGGATGATTTTCCTATTCGCAGTTATTTGGCGGAACAGACAGGCAAACCGGTAGCATTTCTTAACGATGCAAATGCAGCGGCCTATGGCGAATACTGGGTCGGGCGTGGTCAGGAATATGACAGTCTAATTATGTTCACGCTGGGAACAGGTGTCGGAGGTGGAGTGATCATTCACGATACTACGCTTGACGGTGAGCATAGTCATGGAAGTGAGTGTGGTCATATTATCATTGATAGTTCCGCAGATGCTCGGCAGTGTCCCTGCGGACAATTTGGGCATCTGGAAGCATACGTAAGTGCCACCAGCGTGGCGAAGCGTACGCAGGAAATGCTTGCTGACGGAGCAGAGTCGTCTTTACAGGCAATTCAATCCGAGCACGGAGAGGTGTCCTCGCTAGACGTGGCAAAGCATGCTGAACAGGGCGATGCTTTCGCCAATCAAATGATTCGTGAGACGGGGCATTATTTAGCTACCGGTATCACCAGTGCCTTGCACATAATAGATCCCGATATTGTGGTACTAGGGGGAGCTATGAATTTCGGTGGTCATCAGACTCGTGCCGGCCGAGCATTTCTTGAAGCGATTCGCCAACGTATTCGGGAGTTGACCTTTCCCGTATTAGAGGAAAACACGATTATTGACTTCGCAACACTCGGTAGTGACAGCGGGTATATTGGTGCGGCAGGTGTGGCACGAAAACAGTTTGGTTAGATTGAAACATTACGGAATCAAAGGGACGGACAGATCGGGTAATAATGGATTGCCGCAATATTAGAAATTTCAGCATCATTGCTCACATAGACCACGGTAAAAGTACGTTGGCGGATCGCCTGCTGGAATTTACCGGCACGGTGTCAGAGCGTGAGCTCAAAGAACAAATGCTCGATGACATGCAATTGGAACGTGATCGTGGGATCACGATCAAAGCTCGTAGTGTCAGTGTGGAATACAAACATGGTAATACCACCTATCAACTAAACCTCATCGACACTCCTGGCCATGTCGATTTTCAATACGAAGTCTCGCGCGCGTTGACCTGTTGCGAAGGTGCACTCCTTTTGGTGGATGCATTTCAGGGTGTTGAGGCACAAACAGTTGCCAATGGCTATAACGCATTTGACCATGACCTCGCCATTATCCCTGTGATTAACAAAATCGATTTGGATTATGCCCGCGTGGATGAAGTGGTCGAGGAAATTGAACAACAATTCGGCCTCGGTGATGCTGAAGTTCAAAAGGTCAGTGCTAAGGAAGGTATCGGTATTGAAGGCCTGTTGGAGGCAGTGATTGAACATGTGCCTCCTCCGTCCGGAGACCCTACTGCTGAACTGCGAGCGATGGTCTTTGATTCTCATTACGACGAATTTCGTGGGGCGATAACCTATATCCGTGTCATGGAAGGGACAATTCGTAAAGGAGATAAAATCCAATTTGTCCGAGCGGGTTCTGTCCATGACGTTATCGAGATCGGACAGTTTACTCCACAACAAACGCCATGTGATTCATTGCATGCAGGACAGGTTGGCTATGTGATTTGTAATATCAAGTCACTGGATATGATTCACATTGGTGATACGCTCTGCCTGAATAAGTCCGACGTAGAACCACTGCCGGGGTATCAGGAACCGAAACGGATGGTGTATTGCGGGCTCTATCCATCGGATGGCCAGGACTTCAAAGAGCTACGAGATGCCTTAGGACGCCTCAAGATCAACGACCCAAGCTTTGAATTTGAAGCTGAAACCAGTGAAGCACTGGGATTTGGGTTCCGTTGCGGGTTCCTGGGGTTATTGCACATGGAGATTGTGCAACAGCGTCTCGAGCAGGAATCTGATGTCGACCTGATCCAAACTGCACCGAACGTGACCTATGAGGTTACTAAGAAAGATGGCACTGAAATGAGGATTCATCGTCCTCAGGAAGTACCTGAGCCTGGAGACATTCTGGAGTTCCGACAGCCGATCGTAAGAGTCAATTTCATTACGCCGGGTGAATATGTTGGTGCCATTATGAAGCTTTGTAACGAGCGGCGTGGAGTTCAGCAGTCACAGGAATATATTTCGCCGACTCGCATGATGCTTTGCTACGATTTGCCTTTGGCCGAAGTCATCTATGACCTACACGATAAGCTCAAGAGCGCAACGCGAGGCTACGGCACGATGGACTACGAAATCATCGGCTATCAGGCCGCTGATTTGGTCCGCATGGATATCTTGGTCAATGGTAATCGAGTGGACGCGTTGAGTGTCATTTGCCATCGAGCTGATTCTCAAGTGCGAGGCCGAGCTGTTTGTAAAAAGCTAAAGCAGGAAATCGACCGTCATATGTTTGAAGTGGCGGTTCAGGCTGCGATTGGAGCTAAGATTATTGCCCGTGAGACAGTTCGTGCTTTACGTAAAAATGTGACAGCTAAGTGTTACGGGGGAGATATCTCCCGGAAGAAAAAACTCTGGGCAAAGCAGCGTGAAGGTAAGAAGCGAATGAAGAGCATTGGGAGTGTGGATATTCCTCAAAAGGCATTCATGGCTGTACTGGATAAAGGCCAGGATAAGAAATAATTCAAATGGCTCAGCAAAACCGACGCTCTGTCTATCTTGTTGCTTTGGGAATTGTGGCAGTTGGTGGATTGGTTGGTTGGTGGCTGGAACAAGCTAAAACGACAGTCACTCGAGAGGCGCCGGTAATCTCCGGCAGTATGGCGACGGCGGCTCCCGGTCCCCACTACTCTCTAATGTGCTATGACTGTGAAATACCGCTCCAAGTGGACGCCAGTACGGTCAGTGAGACAAGTCTTCCGATTTGTTTCAACTGCGGAGCGACCAACGATATTGAAGGACTCTCGCCTCAGATTAATTCGGTGAAGTTTCACCAGGATGCTCAGCACGATCTACAGCGTTGGGACGAAGTCGTGTTTGAATATCAGCAGGAACAATATATCAAGCGTGTAGTAGGTTTGCCGGGCGAAGAAATCGCATTGGAAAGGGGTGAACTCTACATTGGGACCGAACTTTACCAAAAGACGTTGGATGAATTCGATCAATTGAAAGTTCGTGTTTTTGATAGTCGATTTCAACCAGCAGATCCGGCATACAATTTACTAAACCGATTTGGTGTACGTGGTGATGACTTAGGATGGATATTTACCACCGACAAGTCGTTTTCCTTTGATGCGGAAGAAAGAACTCATCCTCAATGGCTGGATTATCATCAATGGAATATCGTTGCTGGATTTGTGCCGCGGGTAAAACGTGGGACGAGCTCGGCAATTTTTGATTATCTACCATTCAATCAGTTCATTTCGCGCTCACGGCTTAACTTCGTGGACGATTTTGTAGTCGATCTGCAGCTTAAGGTATTTGAGCCCGGAGTTGTTCGTGTACGGATGTTAGATGCGGAGGTCGAACTGGATTTTCAGCTGTTCAACTTGCAGGTTTATCAATCTGCTTTCCTGAGAGGTTCGTCTAAGATTACTCCGATCCAATGGGATCCTCAGGGAACCGTGATTACTCTTCGTCTGGGCCGATTGGACGGTCGAGTTGTTGTGATGATCGGAGATCAGGTCGATTACTTTCCACTCATGGAACTTCAGCTGACCGACGATTATGAATCGGATTTATTGGTGCGAAAAGTGCCCGTTTCAGTTTCAGTCAATGAAGGTGTGTTGGATCTCAACGAGATATCGATATCCCGAGACATTTATTGGCTTGGGATGGACTATACCTCGGCACGCTGGGCACCAAAGCAGCTTCTTCAGGACGAGGAGTACTTTTTGATGGGTGATAATCAATCCAATTCGCGTGATTGTCGACATTGGGGCGAGGGAATTACTCGTGAGGCAATTCTGGGATTGGTTTTAGATCAGGAATAACGAGAATAGACCGAACAAACACCCGTTTATTACCTTATTCATTCTTAGGTATATTGAAAGATATGGCCAACCTTGTAAAAGAGGTGATTCGGCCAGGAATAGATAACGAGATTCAGTAATAGGTCACCATGAGTAACAAGAGCTCCATAGACGAGATTCATGACGGTGTAGTGATGTACATCCGGGACATGTTAGAGGGATTTGCATTGGCCTTCATTCTCGCTTTTATCTTTCGTGGATTTGTGGTCGAAGCGTTTATCATTCCCACCGGGTCCATGGCACACGGACTGCAGGGCACTCATATAGAGCACAATTGCAAGACTTGTGATTATCTATATCGTGTTGGGGCGAGTGCAGAGAACCCGGATCGGAATGACGAGATCATAGCGACGGTTTGTCCAATGTGTGGCTTTACTGAAGTACTGGATAAGGCCAACGATCCATCGAAGAATGCATTTTCTGGCGATCGGATTCTGGTCAACAAATATGCGTACATGTTTAATGATCCGAAACGCTGGGATGTTATTGTATTTAAAAATCCGAGCGATACGACGATCAATTACATCAAACGCTTAGTAGGCCTGCCAGGCGAAAAAGTATTGGTTTCCAATGGAGATGTTTATACGAAGCCACTGACCAATACCAACGCAGTCTATGAGATCGCTCGTAAGCCCGAGTATAAACAGTTGGCGATGATGCAATTGGTGCACGATACTCAATTTCGCCCTCAAGCACTTGATGACATTATGTGGCCGCAACCGTGGCGAATGGTTGGTACGTATGCCGATGGCTATCATCCACCGGCAGAAGAAGGAAAGCCTGGCTACTGGAAGGCTAGCACTGAAGGCTTTCAATATTCCATCGATGGATCGAATTCTGACAAGGTAAGCATACGGTATCACCATAATGTTCCTGACCAGACTTTCTGGGTGAAATACAATCAGCTCAATGCAATTATTAAGCAGGCTGAAGCAGAAGGTCAGACAGCCGAAGCGGCCCAAATTCGCGAACGGCTAAAGACTATGTTTTGGCCGTTACCCAAATTAATTACGGATGTTTATGCCTATAACACTTCGATCGAGTTATCGGATCTAATTGGCAGAGACGGTCATGAGATCTTCTCTTATGATGAAAATGAAGCCGTGGAGGAAGGTTCAGAATCGGACTTAACACCAGCAGCTTACACTGATGTTGTGGACTTTGGCTCACAGTATGTTTCGCGTTTCCGTGATGTTCTTGAAGGCGATCAACCTGCTCCGGCTAGAGTCGTCGATTTAGTTTCTCAAAAGCTGAAATCCAATTGGCCGGGTGGTGAAATGCGTGGCCAATACTGGGTGGGTGATCTGGCTGTTGAATTTGATGTGACGATTGAAAACGACTCGGGAATACTTGGATTCGACATTGTTGAAAGTGGAGTCTATTACGAAGGCGAAATTGACGTTGCCACAGGAAAGCTGACACTATCGATTGATGGAGGAGAAGAGTATTTCGTTTCAACGAATGCCGAGGACTCGACCGGCTTCGAGGGTCCTGTCATCGAAGGCCAAACGAGTATTCGTGGTAAAGGCGAGTACGAAATACGATTTAGTAACTTTGATAATGAGCTACGAGTTTGGGTCGATGACGAATTGATCGAACTTAACCATCCTGCTACTTTTGTAACCGAACGGCTGCTTGGCCCGCGATGGTCTGCCGAAGATCCAGGGGATCTCTTACCTGTTGGTCTGCATTCAACAGGAGTTGCTGTAGCATTAACTGATGCTCGTATTTACAGAGACGTTTACTATATTGCCACGAGCGCTCTCACTGTAGGTGCCGAATATGGATTAAGCCCTTATCAAGAGGCTGAAGATACAGTGACACTGATCAAACAGTACGAAAAGGATATTGCTCGAATCGAACCGATCTGGCTATTACCCAGACCTCAAAAGCCTACCTCTTATAGTGAGCTTAGCCTGCATCTGGATCTATTCCCTGCTTGGAACAACTCGAAGTTTCTCACCGATCGTCAGGCACTGGAATTCGAAGTTACGGAAGACGAGTTTTTCCCAATGGGGGACAACAGTCCTCAGAGCTTAGATGCTCGCAGTTCACAATGGTATAGTAACGTGGGAAGACATACCTTTAATCGGAAGCTGTTTATTGGTGAGGCTTTATTGATCTACTGGCCGCACCCACATGGAGCTCCGATAGTGGAGTGGCCGTTGATTCCGAACTTTCGCCGGATCGGCGTAATACAGTAAGATACAGGCCGGTGGAACAACAGCTTTAATGTGAGTTGCGACAGGATGTCGATTCTTGAAGTTAACGGATTAGTCAAAGCCTATGGTCGTAAGCGTGTCGTCAATGGCGTCAGCTTTTCGGTCAATGCAGGCGAAATCGTAGGATTGTTGGGACCTAACGGTGCCGGTAAGACGACGACTTTCAAAATGACATGTGGAATGGAACGGCCTGATGAAGGTTCGGTTGTTCTCCATGGTCAGGATGTAACCGACTGGCCGATGTTTCGCCGAGCTCGTGAAGGACAAATGGGGTATCTGCCTCAGGATTCAAGTGTCTTCGCACGGCTGTCGGTCGAGCAGAATCTCAATCTGATGATTGAGTTGCAGGATATTACCGGAAAAGCAAAACGGCAGCGTTGCAATGAATTGCTGGAACGGTTCAATATCAGCCACATCCGTAAGACAAAGGCTGGACGTGTATCAGGCGGCGAGCGACGACGTCTGGAAATTGCTCGCTGTCTAATCCTCGAGCCCGAAATCATCATGCTCGACGAACCGTTTGCCGGGATCGATCCTGTAACAATTGATGGAATTCAGAAGACGATTTCGGAACTGCGAGAATCTGAAGGTATCTCGTTCTTCATCACCGACCACGCAGCCATAGAAATTCTCGAAGTGGTCGATCGCGTGTATGTGATCGATCAGGGAGAATTCCTCTTTGACGGTACCAGCGAAGATGCGATTAACGATCCAGCTGTCAAGGAAAAATACCTTGGCAACATGGATCGTCCGCTTTATACAGCTCAGTCTGCTTAGAACGTGAAGGGAATACTGCTCAATCGAGCAATCGTTTCCTGCATCAATTCCTGCTCACGTTGCTCGTCATCCGCGACATAAGTCACTGAGAATCTTAGGAATGATCCGGCATTGTCCCAGGGTACCGTCACGATTCCGTGTTCCGTGATGAGGTACTGACTTGCTTCCTCGGCATTCGCAAATGAAGGTCCTCCTTCCACACCCGTTGGAGCAAGCGTGTAAAGGAAGTAAGAGCCACCAGGCATTTCGCATTGGAACCCACAGGACTTCAATGTTTCGACGAGAGAAGTCATGCGACGACGGTATTTTTCGCGAATGCGAACCGGAATGGAATCATTATCGAGAGCGGCTGCAGCTGCTTTTTGGATTGCAATAAACTGACCGCTATCACAGTTATCTTTGACATCAGAAAAGGCCTGAACCAGTAGCGGGTTTCCGCAGACCCAGCCAATTCGCCAGCCGATCATATCAAAGCCTTTGGAAAGCGAATGAATTTCGACGCCGACGTCACGGGCACCTGGTGTTTCCAAGAAGCTAGTTGGCCGTCCGTCGAATGTCAGTAGGATATGAGCGGCATCCTGTACAACGACAATGTCATTGTCTTTGGCAAACTGAACGACTTGTTCAAAGAACCCAGCAGGTGCTAGTTTTCCAGTGGGGCTATTGGGATAGTTGATAACCAGTAGTTTTGCTCGTTCCAGAATATCTGCGGGGATGGATTCGAGGTCTGGCAGGAAGTTATTTTCCGCCAACAAAGGTAACTCGTGAACTTCGCCACCATAGTACTTAGTATGAGTACCAGCGACTGGGTAGCCAGGGACGGTCATCAAGGTCACATCGCCCGGATTGATAAAGCAGGCGGGAATCATCGAAAGCGCGGTTTTGGAACCAATGCAGTGATTCACTTCGATGGTAGCGTCCAATTCGACGTCGAAATTACGTTGCATAAAGCGGGCGACGGCTTCTTTGAATTCAGCAATTCCGTTATCGGCGTAGCCGCGGTTTTCCTGAAGATGGATTTCGGAAGCCATTACGTCACGTACGGCTTGGTCGGCAGGAGCGTCATTTTCTCCGATTCCAAAATCTAACAGCAAACGGTCGGGGAAATCAGCCAGTGCTTTACGCTTAGCGCGTTTGATCTTTTCGAATTTATAAATCTCCGTACCTTTACCGTAGTTTTCACCACCGATACGGTCTGCAAATAGCTGTTGGAAGTATGGATCGCTCATCCTTAGGTTGTTTCACTCTACTTTTCGATTGAAAAAAGGTCACTTCATACTTCCAAATTACTTCAAAACAACGGGTTGTGAAACCGGCCGGTATGGATAGAAGTCGAAAACCTGAGTCGAAACTCGGAGACACGCTTAGAGTAAATGTCGCGCCTTGATTTCCAGATATTGGTTGATCAATGGAGCCGTCAGATCTTCGGGCATGACATCCAGAGAAAAGACTCCCTGATGACTCAAGGTGTTGAGAACATCATGCCGCCAGTTGAGGATTTGAGCGGCGGCAGCGGCATTGTACAGACTGTCAGTTTGTTCGGCCTCGGCAAAGATTTCATGGTCTCGCATCATCACACTGACAGGTAGATGGCGTTTAGAAACAGTTTGCATGTAGCGTACCACCTGCTGGGAATTCACTTCATCGACGACATTCGTAATCAGGACAACCATCGCTCGTTTGTTACAGCGATTGGCAAGATACAAAAAGGCCTCGTCGTATCGGGATTCAACCATCTTAGGAAACTGATTGAAACTAGCATGTAGTAACTGATTCATATGAGACGTACCACTGCGTGGCGGTACGAAACAGTGGACTTTGTCCGAAAAGCAAATGAGTCCCACGGAATCTCCCTGAGACAAGGCAACGTGACTAAGCATTAATGCTGAGTTTAAGGCATGGTCAACAAAGGACATACCACCGGATTCGTTGGTCATCATTCTTCCACAATCCACTAGGAAGATGACCCGCTGGCTTTGACTTGTTTGATAATCCTGGACGATTAATTTGTTGTGTCGTGCACTGCTTCGCCAGTTGATGTTCTTATAGTGATCGTCGCGGGTATATTCTCTTAAACGTTCGAATTCATTGTCTTGTCCGACTTTCCGAGTACGACGCACGCCCAATAAGGCAAGACGATTCGTACGAGCCAGCAATGCATAGTGGGAAAGCTGCTTTAAGTCAGGATATACGTGCAACTCCGTTTTCACCGGCAAAGTAATATGTCGAATCCAGAATCCAAAAGATGAGCGTACTCGGACGTGCACACAACGCATTGTGAATTTACCACGCTGACTCGGTGTGACGCTGTAATCAAATTCAAGAGTCTCATCCGGGGCAATGCTGGACGAGTATTTAACGACTCCCGTTTCAAATTCCTCAGGAATATCGTCGAGCATTGTGAGTCTGAGCGAGCGGCCTCCGTGGTTAGTGATATGAAAGGAAATGCCAGCGGGCTTGGCAAGAGAAGCGACTTTTTGATGGATCCGTTCGGCGCTAAGTGAACGCGCCGATGGAATGGTAAACAAGTCGACGCCGGCTGCAATGAATATAACCAGATCCACGATGATCGCTGGTAGCAGTAGCTCCGGAGAGTAGATCATTCCAATCGTAATTAACGCAGGAGTGAACAGGCACAAGACATAGAACAGACCCGGATAGACCTTCTTCCGCGCGACGAAGATCAGCGGGAGCGTGAAGATCACGAGCGTCAGCCAGGGGAACATCTGAAGTATCTCCAGATTCTCCTGTGCCTGTTGCTGCAGTTGTTCTAAATTCTCATCCACAAGGTTGGTCTCGATAGCGACTTGTTTTCTAAACGTGGTGCTTTACAAACGCGGTACTTCGACCGTACGGATCAGGTCGGTCAATATCTGATCGGCCTCCTGTCCTTCGACTTCGGCTTCTGCTGTTAGCATCACTCGATGACGTAGGACCGGTAGTGCAATCTGTACGACGTCATCGGGAATGGCGTAATCCCGACCCTGAAATGCAGCTAACGTACGTGCCCCCTGCATCAATGCGAGTCCTGCACGAGGTGAAGCTCCCATATAAAGTTGAGGCCACTGGCGGGTTAGGCGAACGATTTTGTTGATGTAATCAGCCAAGGCGTCATCGATTCGGACATTCGCATTCTCTTTGATCGCTGCGTTAATTTCGGCGGGTGAGGAAACCGTTTGAATTTCATTTTCCAAAACCTGGCCGAGGTTGAGCTGCTGGCTATGTTGTTTGAGGATGTCTGCTTCCTGCTGCTCTGTCGGGTAGTTTACGACGAGCTTCATCATAAATCGGTCAAGTTGAGCTTCAGGTAGGTTGTAAGTTCCTTCCTGCTCAACAGGGTTTTGTGTGGCGATGACCAAAAATGGTGGGTCTAGCTTATAGCTTTCTCCATCGACGGTGACGCGATGCTCCTGCATGATTTCCAGTAGGGCAGCATGGGTCTTAGCGGGAGATCGGTTAATCTCGTCTGCAAGCAATAGCTGGGTGAAGACAGGTCCTGGGTGGAAGGTGAATTCCTGAGTTTTCATATTGAAGACAGGTGCACCAGTGATATCCGAAGGCATCAGGTCCGCGGTGAACTGAATTCTGCCGAAGTCACAACCAAGCACGTGTCCCAAAGTGCGGACGAAAAGTGTTTTACCCAGACCGGGAACACTCTCGATCAATACATGGCCGTTGGAAAAGAGTGAGACGAGTGTACCAAGTACGAGTTCTTCCTGCCCAACGAAGATCTTAGCGACTTCCGCTGTGATTTTGTTGAATAGCTGGCGAGTCGCAGTGTCAGCCCCGGTATCTGCTGATTCCGCTAACGACATTTTTCCAATATTACCGTTCACAGGGTTTTGTGCCACAGGCTGTGGCGCCACGGGTTGCGGAGCCACGGGTTGCGGAGCCAGAGGTTGGGGTGGCATGGGCTGTGGTACGGCGGGTTGTAGTCCCTGCCCGGGTACATTGATGATATTTTGACATTGCGGGCATTGTACCTGAGCTCCAGTAAAGGAAGGTGGCAGCGTTAAGGGCTGCGAGCAGGAGGGACAATTGAAAGTACCAATGGACATATGAAATACCTATGCTGAGATTTCTCTAAGTTGGTTTCTTTTTGCGTTTCTGTGGTTGGTAGGTTGTTTGTTCCGAAGAGCGTTGACGATACATTTGGAGGCAATGCTGAGCAAAAGTCGTATTACCTCCTCGTCGTAGTAAATCCCCGAGAGCACGAATATGCCGTCCAAAATTGGAGACACTTTGATGTTCGTTAGAATCGTCGATTACAGTGGAGACTTCGAATTTGGTCTTAGGGCGCCCGAAAATCGGATAACGATAAAAACAATAGACGATGCCAATAATGATGATATGGATCAAAATGATTCCAAAAGGCCAAGTCTGTAATATCGTCACGATACTCGGTGGTTTGGCTGCCGACGGTGCATTTTCCAGTACCGGGACATCTTCCCAGTCATCGAATTCGCTTTCTAAAAAGCAAATGGTCTTCTCGCGCCCGACTCGGTCAATCAGCTTACTGGCCAGTTTACGATGTTCGCGATGCACCAGTGGCACATT
>CALKCC010000007.1 GCA_938082855.1 uncultured Pirellulaceae bacterium
CAGCACCATCCAATGGTAGCATGAAAATTCTCCGTTTCGTGTGGGACCAGATATGCCGTGGACGCGACATGCCCACATAACGAACAGATTCCAAGTAGTGTTAGCCCGCTTAGGATTGTTCGAGTCTCGCGGCGTAGCCTATGCGATAATCTCGTGAACGACATGCCCATGTACGTCGGTTAGACGCCTTTGTAAACCGTTGTGATAATAGGTCAAGCGAGTATGATCGAGACCTAAGAGATGAAGCATGGTGGCATGGACATCGTGGATCGATAACGGATTGACTTCCGCCTTATAGCCAAAGGGATCTGTAGCACCGTATGAAAACCCACCTTTGACGCCTCCGCCGGCCATCCAAACTGTATAGCCTTCTGGATTGTGATCTCTTCCATTATTGCCAACCTGAAACATCGGCATACGCCCGAATTCGGTGCAGCATACGATCAGTGTGTCTTTCAATAGGTCTCGTTGTTTTAGATCTTTAATGAGCCCTGCCACTGGTTGATCGAGTATTTCCGCATGCCCAGGTACCAAGTCTGGCATACTGTTATGGGTATCCCAATTTATCTTTCCGCCTGAAGCATAAGCGCCATTGAATAATTGAATGAAGCGGACTCCTTTTTCGACTAATCGACGTGCCAAAATACAATTCTTAGCAAAATCCGCTTTGGTTTGATTTGTAGAATCGGCTCCATAGAGCTTATGGATGTGCTCAGGTTCGCCATCGACGTTAGTAGCCTCCGGAACAGACAGTTGCATCTTGGCCGCTAATTCATAACTTGCGATTCTTGCCGATAGGTCCGTATCAGTTGTATAGCGCTTTTTATGCTCCTGATTCAGCGTGTTCAGTACATCCAATGCACGATCGCCATCAATAGGTTTTCCTCCTGCGGGCGATAGATGTGAAATGGGACGTGTCGTACTGAAAGCGGTACCTTGAAATGCGGCAGGAAGGAATCCGTTTGTCCAGTTGTTTGGGCCTGATTGGGGAGTGCCGCGAGGGTCTTCAATTGCGACAAATGCGGGGAGTGATTGATTTTCAGTGCCTAATCCATAGGTTACCCAGGCACCCATGCCAGGATATCCTTCACGATTAAATCCTGTCGACATGAGGTTTTCTGCCGGTCCATGAGTACTCGACTTTGTATGGATAGAATGTAGGAAGCAGATGTCGTCCGCGCATGAGCCAATGTGAGGCACGAGGCTCGATAACATCTTGCCGCAATTTCCATAGCGGTTAAATTCCCATAATGGTTTTTGTAAGGCGCCATTCTCACCCTGAAAGGAAATCAGCCTTTCGTTACCAGGTAACGGCTTTCCATCGTACTTGATCAATTCCGGCTTGTACTCCCAGAAGTCTACGTGACTTACCGCACCAGCACAAAAAATTACGATGACGTTTTTTGCCGATGCTGTGAAGTGCGGCAGTCGTTTTTCAAATGGTGCGGTTGGATCAAACGAAACGCTGCCCTCTGCAAGAAGATCCTGCGAATTCAAAATCGATGTTAACGCTATGCCGGCAAGGCCAAATTTTGACTGATCCAGAAAGCTGCGACGGTTTAATAGGTGGTTATGCATCATTTAATTGATAAATACGAATTCATTGAGGTTGAACAATACTCTACCAAGTGCATCGAGCCCTTGTTCTTCAACCAATGGTAGTACTGCTTCCAATTCGGGTTTGGAGGGCTTTCTGGCAAGCGCCCTGAGAAACAATAGATTGATTTGCTCAACAACGTCGTTGGGGTGCATCGTCTGTGCCTCGAGTGCCATAAACTGGCCATGCCGACTAACGAACTGGCTATTAAAGAGCGAAAGGGCTTGGATTGCCGATGTACTAACCGTCCTCTTAGGAGTCATTTGACTCGAGTCAGGGCAATCGAACGCACCAAAGATTCCGACGCTTTCCAAACGGATCTTTTCGCCGTATATCATGCGTCGCCAACCTTCTTCCGTAAATTCAGCCAGGGGGACTTTCTTACTAAAAGGAGAGGTCTCTTTTTCGAAAAATTGGAATGGCGGACCGAATTGCTTAGCGTTCAATTTCCCGCTGGCTCGTAGAATCGAATCTCTGATGGCCTCGCCCTCAAGCCTTCGCGGCGGGAATCGCCAAAGCAACCGAGTTGAACTGTCCAGTTTGTGAGCTGCGGCATTCGTTTCGCTCGACTGTCGAAATGTTGCGGAGTGTAGGATTAGGCGATGCAATTCTTTAAGAGACCAGTTCTTCCGAATTAGATAGCTCGCCATGTAGTCTAATAATTCTGGGTGGGTCGGAAGGCTTCCGTTGATTCCGAAATCAGAGGGTGTGTCGACGATCCCCGTACCGAAGATGTGTTGCCAAATCCGATTCGTAATCACTCGGGCGGTGAGAGGGTTGTTGCTGGAGGCGATTTGTTCAGCTAGTGATAAACGTCGTGACTGTTCGGTGTCGGTAATGTCTGGATTCTCGGCTTGAAATACGGACAGGAAGCCCGGTTCGACAATCTTGCCGGGTTTTTGAGGATCCCCACCGATCATTAAGTGTGTCACACGCGGAGCTTGAATCTTACCAACGTAAATCTGAGGTCCCGCTTTCAGTCTGTCATAGGTTTGAGTAAGTTTCCGTAACGCAGAGGTATTTTCAACGATTGTAGCGACGGACTCGGGAGTGAGACCTGTAAGTTTCATCGTATCGGCAGTACGAGAGTCGGTTAAATGCGGATAACGAGCTTGAGAGTTAACAATAGTTCGCCATTGTTCGTCGTCGGTTTTAACCTGTATTTCGTAGTCTACAGGAACTGCGCGACCACGAGGTTTAATTGTGATTCGATCGATTGGATATGACTTGGCCAGATGTATCTGAATCCAAACATCGGTTGTCGTGGCAGCTTTGAAATAGAGTAGTAATTGTCTCGTGCCATCAAGAAGCAAGTCGGCTGACTTTCCTTGATTTCCTTTGGCTGTCTCACTCGAGGTCGCCGTAGCACCATGGTCACGATGTGCGACGTTGATCCGGGGAGTCTCGTTCCCCGATTCGGCCCAAATCTCAATGTCATCCAACTCGGGTGCCGTTCCATCATTGGTGGCATTGATTTTGAATTGGATTGTATCCGTGGTGACCGAGGGAAAATCCTCGTCATATTCGCGTAGGTCGATAGGTTCGAGGAGCTGGTGTTTGTCACGTAGTTGGGCTGCTTGTTCTCGAAGGGAGGTGAGTTCAACCTCCAAAGCCTGGGCTTCCTTGAGCATGCGATCGTTTTCTGGCCCTTGTTGTCGCCGTGTGCCATAGGACAGTCCGGCGAATGCGGCTTGAAAACGGTAGTAGTCCTCCTGACTGATCGGGTCGAATTTGTGATCGTGGCAACGCGCACATCCAATCGTGAGTCCCATGGTAACTGCGCTGACTGTCTTGATAATTTCGTCATGGCCGTCCTGATATTGCATCGCAGTCAATCTCGGGTCGGGACTCGGGTTCGTGTCGTGCGGTCCAGCGACAAGGAAGCCGGTTGCCGCGTCCTGTTGATAAAAATCTCCAGCTATCTGTTCGCGAATGAACTGATCATATGGTTTGTCATTATTAAATGCCTGGATGACGTAATCCCGATAGGGATAGATGTTGGTGATTCGTCTGTTGATCTCATATCCGGTCGATTCTGCGGAGCGGACACAGTCTAGCCAGTGTTGGGCCCAGCGTTCTCCATAATGCGGACTAGCAAGCACGCGTTCAACAAGTCGTGAATAGGCGTCAGGCTTTTGGTCTTCCACAAACTCACGGACTTCCTGAGGTGTTGGAATCAGGCCTAACATAACAAGATACATGCGGCGAATCAGTGCATTTCGATCGGCTTGAACAGAATGATCGAGGCCTGCTTGATGCAGTTTGGAAAGAACAAAGGCATCCACAGCGTTGTCGATCGCATTTGGCGAAGCAGATGGTGGGAGAGGTGGTGAATGTATTGTCTGGAAAGACCAATGTTCTGTGTTAGCATTGGAGACGATGTGGGAAGGACCCTTAGCTCCATCGCGGATCCAGGCTTTGAGGGTTTCTATTTCTTTATTATCCAGACCAGTACCTTTGGGAGGCATCCTGACTAGCGGGTCCTTGCTGGTGACACGTGCAATTAGGTGACTCTGTTCGATATCGGCCATTACGACGGCGGCTGTCTCGGACTCACCCCCCTTCATGAGAGTCGCAAAGCGATCTACGCGGTACCCGCTTTCCTGCTTTCCTGGCCCGTGACAAACAATACAATGCTTTACCAAGATTGGCTGGACGTCTCGCACAAAATCGACGGATTCGGCACTCGCGTGATCTGCGGTGGAAGTGACTAAAAGAACGAGGAAAAAATGTGGTATTCGAAGCTGCATTGCTAAGAGATCTTGGATGGGTGGGTGATTGAGTTACTGCATTCTACCAATACTGACCTGTGAATACATAAGTTACTTCAGTAGTGTATATCACACGATGATGTCAGACTTACCAGCTGAGAATAATGAGGAACCGTTATATATGAAGCCTCGCGATATGCCCAAGCCTGAACGCTATCCCCCAGTGCAGGTTCGCGGTTCAATATTGGAAGTGTTGAACAAACTTGAACCTTTCCGGAGTGCGGATAAATCCCAGTTGGCGGAATTAGAAGAAGTATCCACAGCTAATCCGCTTAAAAGGCATTCCATACCCGTGTTTGGCTGTGGGCTCAGCTTGACATGTGCTTTCGCACTTGGCACGTTGGCCTTGGAGGAAGGAGATACAGCTGCGTGTATACTTTCTCTGTTGTTTATACCGGTGCTATTATTTTTTGCGAGGTGGACCTTAAGACGCATGCTTGCGACGGGGATCAAGCAGACTACTTTGCCGCCGGATGTACCGAACGATAGATTCTTATTTCTTGACCAAATCGTTACCGATCTAAGTCGGGAGGGACTTTTGGAGGATGAGATTTGGGTTCGATTGGAATTGAATCACCATTATGATCCTCGTCTTGATACAGCCGATTGGATAGAGATGGACGGACGCAACGCCAGCATGTCCAGCGATTGTCTACAAATGGAATTTAGTCCGAACCAGTCGTTTCGATCTGAATTGATAATGACGTTTGATGGTAAGTGGAGCACGCAAGATCACTATACTATTGAATATCTACCCGAAGAGATGAAGGATCTTAGGCTCTATGGGATTGCTGGATCGGATAATCAGGCCACTGCGACGTTGCGTTTTGCAACGGAGGTTGGGTGTGAACTAACAGATCGTCAGGCTCTCAGAGAGGCGCTCTTGGCTACCGTAGAACCGCTAGCTGGTTCGGTTGACCTGGATGGGGATGGGCTTAGTGTTACGATTCCTTTGGAAGCGGAGTATTTTGACGGGTTTTGGGGTATTTTCTATTTCCAAGGCCTGTCGCTTTCCGGACCTAAGTGCGTCCATCCGGAGATTTTAGCTTTATCCCATTCTTCGTATTGGATGAGGCGAGTTAGAGAAACCGGATTTGATGAAAATGTACGTGGAGCGGCTATCGAAGTCGCTGATTTGTATGCAAACTGTCTCAAGTTACTAGGCGAACATCTCCACTACACCGACTACTAAACAAAAAATCGCCATCATTATCCGCGCACAGATAATGATGGCGATTATGGTTTCAAAGAACGTAAGTTAGCGACCTATTTCAGGCTGCTTGTTACGCTTTCCAGAATCTTCTTTACATCCAATTCTTTGGCGGAAGCAACAGCGTGACTTGCAAACACCTTGTGGTTGTTGCAAACCAGGATAGTAACTTCAGCTTCAGGATTTAGCTGGTAGTTGTCTGGACCGTTTTCGTATTCATTTGGCAATACAAATGGTACGTTTTTGGCTTTACTAGCGGTTGCAAGTGCCTTGACACCTTTGTTAGCTGCTCCGCGGCTATCACCCAAAACGTTTACGAATGCTCGCAATTGTTTGGACTCATTCTTGGCGATGGCAGCATCCAGTTGATCGATCAGATTTACAACCTGAGCGTCGTTTGAACGAGTGAAGACCATCACTTGTGGTCGCTTGCCGTTTTTACAACGGTAACAAAGATTGGCCTTGGTTTTGACGCCATCGTTATCAGCACCAGCTACTTTGGTTACGTAGAATGCGCCAATGTCAGCACCGGCTTGCAAGCCACTTTTGACTTCGGCTGCGAAGATGCTTCCAGCCATTAAAACGACTGCTAAAGTCGTAGCAATAAAGCGTTTCATAGGTTTTCTCCTGAGAAAATTGTTCTCGATTAATCATGATTAGAGTTTGTACACTAGCAGTATAGAACTAGGCGGGCAGACATTCAAGCAAACGACTTGTCAAAAATCTGACGGTTCGGTTTTTGGTATGATGTAAGCGTGCGACACATAAAAAATAGCCTAGGTTTGAATAATAGAAAGGCAATGTATTCCATGAAATTCGGCTTGAGTTTGTTGATCTGTATGATTCTCACCGCAGCAGTGAACGGACAGACTGTTGATGACAGCCGTGTCGGCGAAAGATCGCCAGTGGATATAGCCATTGCTCCAAACGCTGGTTATATATTGTCAGCTAATGAGACCACAGGTTCGGTGTCCCTTGTCGATTGGGATAAACAAAAGGTTGTCGATGAAATAGAGGTGGGGCGTCATCCTGCAACCATTGTGGTTGCCAAAGACGAAGCATTTGCGCTTGTGAGTTGCACGTATTCCGGTGAAGTTGTCAAACTGACGTTTGCGGATGGCACCTTGGGTGAGATTGGTCGGGTAAGAGTTGGTTTTGAACCGGTAGGACTTGCCCTAAACCGCGCCGGTGAAACGGCTTATGTTGGAAGGACGGGGAATGCCACTGTTGTTGAAATATCCGCGAAAACGATGGAGACCAAAAGAGTCTTTGAAGTAGGCCACTGGCCACGGTATCTGGCCATCTCTCATGACGAAACTAGATTAGCAGTCGGTTTAAGTGGTGAGAGCCGTATTGCCGTGGTTGATTTGGAGCGTGGTGAAAAGCTGTTCACCCAGTATATGACGGGTGCTATTAATATCGGGCACCTGCAAGCTTCGAAAGATGGCACGTATGTGTACTTTCCATGGATGGTCTATCGGGACAACCCGATTACGCCGATGTTTATTCGCTTGGGATGGGTGCTTGCGAGTCGTATAGGTCGAACACGTCTGGACGGTCCAGCCTACCGCGAAGCGATTTCGTTGGACGTTCCTGGGAAAGCGGTCGCGGATCCGCATGGAATCGCAATGAGTTCGGATGAACGCCGGATGATTGTTTCAGCGTCGGGAACTCATGAACTGCTCGTGTATCGGAAACCGGATTTACCATTCAGTGGTGCCGGAGGGCCAGGCGACTTGATCGATCGTCGTTTGTTGACCGACAACGATCTGTTCTATCGGATTCCACTCGGAGGACGTCCAATGGGTATAGATATGGCGAGTGATGATCGTTCTGTAGTGGTAGCCAACTACCTCAATGACTCCATTCAGATCGTGGATATCGAATCACGCGAGATTACGTCGGAAATAAAATTATCAAAAGATGCACAGGAGAGTAGTGCTCGCCGGGGAGCAGCCCTTTTCTATGACGGCACGAAGAGTCTTGACCAATGGTATAGCTGTCATAGTTGTCACTACAACGGGGGGGTAAGTGCTCGTAGCATGGACACGTGGAATGACGGAAGTAAGCTGACCAATAAAACGGTATTGCCTTTGTACGACGTCAATCGGACGGGACCATGGACATGGCACGGATGGCAGGGAGATCTCAAAGACGCAATGAAAAAGTCGTTCACGGTTACGATGCAAGGAGAAGGTGTGAGTGAAGTCGAGGCTAATGACGTGATCACATACCTGAATTCCATAAAGCGTCCTCCAAACCCATTTCGTCAATCCGATGGGACGTTAACCGTATCGGCCAGGCGGGGGAAAGCAATTTTTGAGAGTGATTTTGCAGGTTGCAGCCAATGCCATTCTGGGAAACTCTTTACAGACGGACAGATACACGATGTTGGTACCGGTGAAGATGAAGACGCATACTCGGGATTCAATACGCCTTCGCTAGTGGGCGTATACCGCAAGGTGCGGCTACTTCACGATGGTCGTATGAAGTCACTAGAGGCAACGCTGACCGAAGATCATGCGCCTGACAAGGTGGCGGGGACACGGCCTCTGAAAGAGAGTGAATTAGCAGACTTGATCGAGTACTTAAAGTCTCTTTAAGCAATAATGTCTGTGACAACGTTCCCATGGACGTCCGTTAGGCGAAAATCTCGTCCGCTATACCTAAACGTCTGCTTTTCGTGGTCAATTCCCATCAGGTGTAGAATTGTTGCATGGAAGTCGTGGATATGTACTCGGTTTTCCACTGAATACCAGCCGAAATCGTCGGTAGCCCCATAGGCCATGCCGCCTCTTACCCCACCGCCAGCCATCCAGAGAGTATAGCCATGTGGATGGTGCTCGCGGCCGTTGGTTCCTTGGCTAGTGGGTGTTCTTCCGAATTCACCGCCCCAAATGACTAGCGTGTCGTCCAAAAGTCCTCGACGTTTAAGATCGGTTAAAAGAGCGGCTACGGGTTTGTCAGTAGCGAGAGCATTCTTTCGATGATCGCGCTCAAGATTCCCATGTTGATCCCAATCCAGACCATCTCCCTTTCCGCATTGCACTTGCACGAATCGAACGCCACGCTCGAGTAGTCGTCGCGCCAATAAGCATCGAGCGCCAAAGCCTTGGCTGTGTTGTTGATCCAGCCCGTACAGCGCATGAGTCGATTGAGATTCGTTAGACAGGTCGAATGCTTCCGGGGCGGCGGTTTGCATGTTGAAGGCAAGTCGAAAACCCTGAGTTCGCGCAAGTAGTGCGTTGTTCGCGTTGCGTTGCCGGGCGTGCCGGTTATTTAGAGAGGAGATTAGGTCTATCTGTTGCTTTTGTTGATCCAATGATAGGCCCGCTGGATTAGTTAAATTCGGTAATGCTGGACGAGTTCCGGTTAACTGATCAAATCTCCAAGGAACACTAGTCCCCTGTGTATGCGAGGGTAGAAAACGGGAATTGTAGGTCCCTGACCCACTTTGTTGGTCCGGTCCTATGACAACATACCCTGGGAGATTTTCATTTTCCGTACCCAATCCATGAAGGAGCCAACAGCCGACGCCAGGCCGAGGGAGCGAAACCATCCCAGTAAATGTTTGCATTGTAGCGCCCGTATGATCGATGCTGTTACATTGCATGGATCGGATCACGCAAAGATCGTCGATGTGTTTAGCTGTTTCTGGGA
>CALKCC010000008.1 GCA_938082855.1 uncultured Pirellulaceae bacterium
GCGCCGACGGGATCAACTTTGCTGTCGCGACTGGTTACAGCAATCTTGGTACGATAGCCAGGTTCACGAGCCATGTTCTCAATAACTACGGTGCCGTCCTTAATCTCGGTAACCTCGGTCTCAAAAAGCCGATGCACAAATCGGAGATTCGAACGACTTAATACTAGTTCAGGACCACGATTCGCAATATCAAGATCTAGCAAAAGACAACGGATCGGCTCCCCTGGAGAGTAGTCCTCACCAGGTACCCGCTCACGATTTGGTAATATCGCTTCCGCTTTACCAACTTCAACTACAAGATCCCCCTTTTCACGTCGACGTACGATCCCAGAAACCACTTGGCCGACCTGGTCTTTATAATCTTCGTGGATACGCTCCTTTTCGTGCAGGCGAATGCGCTGCATGATTGATTGCTTGGCAGTTTGTGCTGCAATTCTTCCGAGTGCTCCTGGGTCAATCTCCTTCTCGACAAATTGCCCTAGGCGCGGGTTGTCAATGTAGTCCCCTGCCTTCTCAACATGAATCTGGCGCTTGGAGTCGGAAACTGAATCAACGACCTCGAGAAGCACCCAAGCGCTGATTGCGCCGCTCTTCGGATTGATCTCGACGCGAAGTTCTTGGCCGGCATTGATACTTTTTTGTGCCGCTGTGACCAATGCACTGGAGATCGTCGCGATCATTTCCTCGCGGTCGATACCCTTCTCTTTTTCCATGTACTCGAGGGCTGTTAGGATTTCGGTGCTCATGGTTATTTATGCGAATGATCTGTAGATAAAAAAAGCGGGCCGAGACCCGCTTATCCATCTTGGATAGGTTCAGGATTTGTAATTGTGGAAAGAGAAAAGATGTTCTGACCCGAATGATTGTCAAGAAATAGACGCATTAACAAAATTCAGCTGCGCTCTTCGTAGATCAGTTGAAGCAAACCTTGCTGCAGCCCATTGCTTAGAGGTAACCGCAAACCCCGTTCAGCGGATTGCTGTCGCAAAGTTTGAGCTAAGGGCGTTGGGAAGTTTCCGGGTTTCCAATGATACCAATGAGAGTAAAAGTCATCCCCACGATCCGCTGATAAAATAGGTAGTGCCATGTCAGCGACTATCGTATCGACTCTTCCAGGAGGTAATCGAACAAATACCTTTTCACGTAAATTTTCAGCTATTTCTCGAAACCATAACCTTCGATACTTCGCAGTCTGAAACGGATCGAGTGGCTTGGGACCTTCCTTGATATGCAAGTGCCGCAATGAGTCAGGCCATCGAGGGGACTCCTTGACCAGTTGAGTGTAGCGATTAAGTAGTGAGCGAGGGTGATTTGCCGGACGCATCGATGCCAGACGCCAATCTCCAAGTTGAGATTTGAACAATTGTTCGGGCGTCAGACGATTGCTCCGCATCGCCTCAAGAGGAAACTCCAAAGCTATACGTCCGAACACAGCTCTATTACGGCGCCCGCCCAAGCATTCTAATAAAGCCTGGTGGCAAGTACTCTCCCAATCCGTATCACTGAGACGCTTCTGGAATGCAGAAACCTTAGAAGTCCAACGCAAGTAAGCAGCATCAGCTAAACGCCAAATCATAGTTTCTCCAATGAAATCGGCGAGAAGCCCTGCAACGGGGAAAGCCCCATAAGAATCGCTCCCCGTTAGCCTAAAGTCCAACATGCATTGCTCCAGATCCATCATGAGATGCGGTAGCAAAACCAAAGTCTCAGGCATTTTTCCTGCAGAAGTCACTGCCTTCGTCTTACCGGGAAATAGCACCACATGGAGCACAACTCTTTCAAATCTAGCATCACGATCGTGACCATGATATCGCCAATCTTGACCATTAAAATGAATCTCAACGTCCCCATCGACTGACTCGCCATCTAAAAGCAATCGTGCGTTGAGAAAATCTGGCCCTTCTGCTTTATTCCATTCACCCGGATTCACCACCTCTAGCTTGCGTCCTGACTCTGTGATAAGCCTGTCAGACAAGAACTTACTCTCGTACCACACCTGCTGCACAACCTGCTCTGGGATTATAAGCGGACCGTAGGGGCCTTGAATCTCTGCTAATTTTCCGGATCCCATCTCTAAGATTAAGATTCTTCGAACGCACAAAACCGCAATATTTATTTATAATATTTATGAACACAATTAAGCTCTACTCACAAAAGCCTTTTAGGGGAAGGACAAATGAACATGAACAGAATTGAAGGAGTTGATTACGCAAGCGGTTGTAGGAACTCGCCACTCAGACGAAAACAAACGGCGTCAGAAACTGAGCAAATGATTTACAAGGCAAGACCTACTGAAAGGGATTTAAATTCCACTTACTCCGGTTTTTCCTACGAGTTTCGGCAAGTGCCCTAAGATCGCCTGACGTGACGCGATCCAGACGTTCAAGCAGCTCTTCAGGGGTAATGGAGAATGCACCCGATGCTGCAAAGGTTTGCGCAATCGCATTATCACGGGTGGCGACGAGGATTCGCTCAGGAGTTTCGGCGTTAGCCACAAGGCGCTCAATGACTTCATCTGCGCTGACGCCGCTGGGCGAATAGACTATGGCATACCCAGGGTCGTCAGGAATTGGTTGATCGACCTCAATCTTGCCACCCTGACCATCATAAACGATAGTAAGTCGTACACGACCCGGATCGTGCAAACAGGCCATTGCCTCCTGAAATCGCTCACGGACAGCAGTGATACCATGCACTTTAAGCGCCCTCTTGAATTCAGGCATGGAATGGATGAGATTGTACCCATCTAGAATTAAATGCTCACTGTTGCGATAATCAGGCATCAGAGAAAATACAGGTCTAATGAACCGTGAAGGCAATCACCTTCCGAAGCTTGTGTAGAGATTGAATTAATTCTTATTCTCGCATTTTTGAACATAAGGGCTTTAATACAGCACTTTTTTTCTGCACAGAACCCCCATGTCTAGCCGAAACCCCACACCTGCTGTTGCAGTTGCATGCCTAATTACGACATGGAGCATTCTGAAGGCGCAGGTAGCAATTCCAGAAGGAATGCCATTTATTCCCGGAGTCAATCAGCCACAAATTCATCATCCCGTAATACCAAAAGACTTTCGTGCAATTGACTTCGAGGTTGGTCCAACCTCCAACCGCTCTTCTATAAACGCAAGTGTAGCAGAGGGATTTAACACCAACCTCGACCTTGATGCTTTCGAACTACCATTCTTCGAACGCGAGATGGGACTAGACGAGGCTGATATCACATTAGGCCCGCTAGGAATCAACTTTCAGGATGTTCGCACATCCGTTCTCTTTAGTGACAACATCAATATGGGAGACCATGACGAGGAAGATGGCACACTCGGCATTGCAACGCTTGGGTTCAGCATTATTTTCCAACCTTTCGAGAGTCTGCATTTGATGTTTCGTGGTGATCTTGTAGCTCTTCCATTCGAGAAAGATATAGGGCTGAATGGTTTTGGTCTCCAAGATCCAACTCGAGCAGCACTAGGTCTCTCAGGTGGGACTCGGAATCTATCCCATATCCAAACTCTTCTCGCCTTTGAACCCGGAGATTGGGATATCGAGCTAATGGAGGACTTTGCGGTCGAGTTCGCTCAGGGTAGCAACTACCTAACGAGCTTCCAATCCGATGGCACCCTCTACGCATGGGATCCAGTAGTTTTTGATGAGGTGGACTCAGCCGGTCGATACCAATTCGGAGCACCGGCAACGGCCAAAGGTGATCGTGCTTCAATGTTTGACTTTGAGGAGCGCGCGACGGGCGACTACGAAGACATGACGATCTTCCGCACCAACACCGCGGGAGTTACGATAGGACGTACCCTGCCCACCGAAACTGACCTCAAAGTATCTTACTATCGACGTGATAGATGGACAGACAATGAAAGCGGTACTCAACAGGACACTCGCCTTGGAGGACGAGTGCTATTGAATAACAAGAAGGAAAACCTGCGCTTCAAACCATTTGCAACCTACAAGTGGATCAATGAACCTCGATTTTCCTCTAGCTGGAACGCTGGCATACGAAGTGAACTAACTGATCACATTCATTCCGTCTCAAACATCGGACAAACTGATGGTAGCACGACCTGGCGCATCGCCTTACGCCATCAACTCAATCTTCGCACTCTTCATGCTGCCAGCTTTCGTCGCCAAGTCGACGTAAACGACATCACGGGCACCAGCGACCAACAAACAATCTGGGACTACCGACTGTCAAAAGTGATTGCTCCAAGATTCAATATCGACTTTATCCTTCGCGGAACCGAATCAGAAATTGTAGATGCCTCTCCCGCACAGACCGACGAATACATGTTTTACGGACTGGGGCTCACCAAATCATTCACCCAGAGCCTGAATTGGACAACCACCACAGGTCTCAAGGTGCAGGAAAATCCGGCAGGTAAGAATGACCATTCAGCAGACATTGATAATCGTTTAACACTCAGAGCATGGGATGCATATGAATTCCTC
>CALKCC010000009.1 GCA_938082855.1 uncultured Pirellulaceae bacterium
TACCACCTGCGTAGACGAATTGGAAGGTAAAAGCGACAGCCATCAGGGCGATTACACCCGCGATGCGTTTATATGCACGATGACTCACCATAGTTGGAACTCCTTAGTCAATTTCCTCGTAGCAATGATTGCTACCTAATCAGTACCTGTTTTAGTACTATTGATAATTCTCTGTTCAAATTTCGTCATGCCCGATCAAATCAAGTTGAATGAGCATCTAGTCGTAGCCGGTTAACCAAAACCACTCACGAAAAGTGAATAGAATGGTCCGTCGAATATTCCTTCGTCATTTCGGCCATTGTTTCCGAAGGTTTAATCTGTTTGCCTAGGCAACGCTTCTATTGCATTAAAGCACTTAAGGTCAGCCTAATCGTTCCTGCTTAACATGCTTTGTCTATTATTATTGACAGAGATTGATAGAAGGCAAACAGAATAAGTATTTCAATGGCGCTTCATGACTGTATTTGCTCCATATTACTTCCGATTCTATCAGTTGTATCAAGAAAATGCAGTTGGCCTCTCAGAGAGGTGTTCATTTTTGCTACACTAGCAATTGAAGTGCGACCACTGGAAAAAACACAAAGAATTAGCCTGGTTATTGCCGGATGGAATGGGTTGTAGGGATTGTATGCTTGCTTATTTAGTAATACGTGAAGGTTCAAAGTGGGTCGATGTCATCCGCTTAGAAGCAGGAAGAACGGCCACTATCGGCCGTGCATCGACAAATAAAGTCACCATTCAGGATGATCGAGCGAGTCGATTTCATGCTGAAGTATTCTTCAGTGACGAACATTGGGTGTTACGGGATTTGGAAAGTCGTAATGGCACATTGGTTAACGGTCAGCCAATTACTGGCGATTACAACCTAGTTGTTAACGACACCATACGTATTGCAAATTGCCAGTTATCGTTCGTTGAGGAATTATCCTCGGCATTTCCGGACAGCTTTGAAGCAGACACTGGCGTGTTGCGGGAGCATTTGGGAAGCGACACCAACGATTTTCTGGAAGACTCCAACGTACTCGATTCGATTAGTGTCGCAACGATTACGCACCGGCAGGGGCAAACCAATTTATTACAGCGTAGAGCGGACACTAAGCCCGGCAGCAAAATGGGGGAATCGGTTGCCAGCCTGTGTAGTCTGGCCTTTGATGTTGCCGGCTGCAGCGATGAGCAGGAAATTGCGAGAACGGCTCTCGACGGCGTCTTTAACAGCACGCAAGCACATGCGGCGGCCATCTTGCTGGCTCCCTACGATATCGAAGGGAAAGTCACAGGCGTCGACCTGAAGGTGATCGATTCCCGAGTCCTCAAAAACGTATCAAAATACCATCGAGTGACCAGCTATCTGGCGTCCACCGTGCTAACAGAAGGTGAAGCCGTGCTGGCGGCTGATATCAGCGAAGATAGTCGCATTGCAAGTCGTGACAGTCAGGGAGAGATTACTTCCACGAGCATCGTCTGTGCCCCGATTCGTTATGACAATCGCATTCTAGGATTGCTTCATGCTTATTCGACCGATGGCGAACGCTCTCTGGATCCCGATGATCTCGAATTCATTCTGGCATTAGCCGACATCATTGGCCTGGCGTTAAGGAGCTTGAGCCGTGAACGCGAATTGGCTGAGGACTTGTCGCTTTCTCGAAGTGAAGTGCAACAGCTGCGAAGTCAATTGGAAGCTGAGAGTGAAATAGTAGGAGGCAGTCCGGCTTTAGAGAGAGTCAAGCAGGATGTCCTTCAAGCGGCACCGAGTCGAGCGACAGTTCTAATTCGTGGTGAGAGTGGTGTCGGTAAAGAGTTAATTGCTCGAGCAGTTCACTATTCCAGTCCTCGTAGCAACGGACCATTTGTTTGCATGAATTGTGCGGCGTTGTCAGAGTCCTTGTTGGAAAGTGAATTATTTGGGCATGAAAAAGGTGCCTTTACCGGAGCGACGGATCGTAAAGTCGGTAAATTCGAAGCATCGGATAATGGAACGATAATGCTGGATGAAATCGGTGAGATGAGCCCCAGCGTTCAAGCGAAGTTCCTGAGAGTGTTAGAGGGACATCCGTTCGAGCGAGTCGGTGGAAATCAACCGATCGAAGTGGACGTACGCGTTATCGCGGCGACGAATCGAGATTTAGAAGTGGCCGTGGCCGAAGGGCGTTTCCGACGTGATTTATATTTTCGTTTGAATGTCGTTGAGATCTTAGTCCCTCCGTTGCGCAAGCGTCCTGAAGACATCGAGTTGTTGGCATATTTCTTCCTGGACCGTTTTCGGGAAGAGACTGGCCGCAAGATTTCTGGATTTAGTTCTGAGGCGATAGCCCAGCTTCAGCAATATCGCTGGCCGGGCAATGTGCGAGAATTGAAGAATATGGTGGAACGAGCAGTCGTTCTTTGCCGTTCATCGCAAATTGAAGTTTCCGATTTATCAATGTCAAACCTTGCTACGCCTGATACATCTGAGATCAGACCCAATCACGACACGTTTAAGCCGATCAGTTTGGAAGATATGGAACGATTGCACATTTCCAAAACGTTGGCATATCACGATTGGAACAAGAGTCGGACTGCCAGTGTCCTTGGCATCGAACGCTCGACGCTCGATCGTAAATTAAAGCGGTATGACATCCAGCGTCCAGGTTCTTCCTAAGCCCTGATCAAGAAGTTCCAATTATGTTGTACTCTCCAGCGGATGTTAGTGTCATCATCCCGGTAGTCAATGAAGCTGAGTGCTTGGCTGATTGCATCCGATCGGCTCAATTAGCCGGAGCCGAGGAGATTATCGTCTCGGACGGTGGTAGTACGGATGCAAGCCGAGATATTGCCGTCAGGCTCGGAGCCATCGTTGTCTCAGGCAAGACGGGGCGTGGGCCCCAACAAAATGCCGGCGCCCAAAAGAGTACCCATCCCCTACTCTGCTTTCTTCATGCAGATTGTTTACTTCATCGCTCATCCTTAGAGACGCTCTGTATTGCGGCCAGCCAAATGGAGGAACTCTATGCGTGCTTTCGCCAGAGAATTACCAGCGTTGGCATGAAATATCGATTGCTCGAATTCGGCAATAACATGCGTGTTCGGTGGCAAAAGCGGCCCTATGGAGATCAGGGGATTTGCATTTCTCAAACGTTGTTTCAGCGAGTCGATGGATTCGAAGATGTACCTTTTATGGAAGATGTGCTACTCGCCGAGAAACTCAGGCAGTTAACGATTACTCCTCGACTACTCAAAGACGGGATCGAGGTCAGTCCGCGAAGATGGCAACGACGTGGAGTGATTCGACAGACGCTAACCAATTGGAGTTTGTTACGACAGTTAAAGCGAGGGCGTACGCCTGAAGAACTCATCGAACAATACGCGCGAGATGATCAACAGAGGCAAGATGGAAATGCGTGATGCTTGCCATCAGCAGAACAGTCTGTTGGAAACTGCCGAAAAGGCTTTCTAGTTCTTAGCAGAGTCTGAATCTAAATAGATTTCGAAAACGTCAAAATTAAGCAGCCGGTTCATCGCCCAACATAGTTTCTTCCAGCCAGAGCCCGATTTCATGTTCGTACTCGATATTTTCACTACGGTTGTCCATCACTAACTGGCGGTGATAGTCAGCAGCTCCCTGGTTGTTGATATGGGCTTCTGCGGCATTCTCAAAACGCTCAGCCGGATCCACCGCAATCAACTTCCGGCAGAAGTTGATCAGGAATTCCTTGTTGCCAAGTTTTGGGGGGAGTATTTCTTCGAGTTGGTTTGGTAGATCGAGCTTTGCTTGTACCATTTCGTCATAGGTTCGTTTTCCGGCAAAGGGATTCTTGCCGGAAATGAGTTCAATCAACACATAGCCTAGGCTTGCTAAATCACTGAGTGGTGAAGCAAGTTCGCCTTTGAGTACCTCTGGGGCAGCATAGGCCGGAGTACAGGTGCGTTGAGGAGGAGGAGATTCAAGAGGGAATGCAGATCCAATATCAATGATCTTTGCAGCGCCTGTGCGTTTGATCATGATATTCCCAGGCTTGATGTCTCCGTGCACAATCCCATAGCGGTGCAAAGCTTCTAGGGCACTCAAGCACTCACGAACAATGGCAATCGCTGCTCCCGAGCGGAATCGAGGTTGGTTTTGGGTAGTCGTGACAATGTGATTGTTGATCCGGTCCCAGCGTTTCTGACTAACATTTGACTCTAGTCGCTGCATACGTTCACTACTCAGCAGCATTCGCAAGTCCAGGCCATCAATCCATTCCATGACCAGCATTCGAATACGGTTGCGATCGACAAAGTTATGAACATCCAGCAGGTTGTCATGTTGAATCTGAGCAATCCGCATGGCGACATCCGCGTGGCGTTGCATCGTTTCTACGTATGCGTCTTCATTAGAGAAGCGTTCCGGCGAGAACACTTTGATGGCAACCGGTAGTGTGAAATTGTCTGCCCCACGTCGTTGTGAAAGGTAGACCTTTCCCTGCCCACCAGCTCCGAGGAGTTTTGTCAGATGGTGGTGTGTGGTCCAGCTTAATCGCTGGTTATCCAGGAAGTTTTGGTACTGTTCGACAAGTTCATTGTCCGTCTGGAGCGTAGCCTTCGGTTCCAGTGAATAGGAAATCGTCTGGCCTTCCGGAGCGTGGGTAATGGTGACCGTCAGGCGTTCCATTTCTTCCGCAGCATCAAGTTGTGATTCGCTCATCATATTCACGACAAAGTAAAACAGGAAAAAGTCGAACTGCAGTTTGCCTGCCTTTCCCACTTACGAGTAATCGTTACGGTTTTTAATAATTCGGGCAAGCCTATTCATGGAATATTCATTCAGTTATACGCAGGGTTTTTTCCGAGCGGGGTATCCCAGTTGTTTGTCGACGAGGTTGAGTGGTTCTTCGCCACGGAGGAACCGCTGTATGTTTTGGCTAACAAACTTAATCGTATCCGGAACTCGATACTTGGATTGAGCACCGACATGAGGACTGATGACAACATTCTCCATGGTCCAAAGTGGGCTTGTCGGGTGAAGAGGTTCGACTTCCACCACATCCAATCCCGCCCCGGCCAAATGTCCGCTTTCTAAGGCCGCGATCAAGTCACTTTCCTGAACCACCGGTCCTCGGGCAACATTGATAACAACACTGCCAGGTTTCAGCTTTTCCAAAACGGATTGGTTGATCATGCCTTTTGTTTCGGCATTCAGCGGGACGCATAAAATCAGGCAGTCAATCTCCGGGAGGATTTCATCCAATTGATCTGCTCCTACCAGACGCTCGACATAGTCCGGCTTATCCCAAGGGTACTTGTCTGTGGCCAGAATTCGATTGCCCCAGGGAGCTAGTACTTCTGCGATTCGGCGGCCATTTCCTCCAAAGCCTACAATCCCGACGGTTTGGCCATGGAAATCCATTGTAGGTCGTCGGACGAACTCACGCTTTTCGTAAGCACGGAAGAAGGTGAGTGCGCTGCGGTAGACTCCGAACAGTAGAGACATCGTTTGTTCCGCTACTTGATTTGCAAACAAGCCCGATACGCTGGAAACCAGAATGTCGGAGTCGATTACTTCTGGTTTCAGGCAATGGTCTAGCCCAGCGGCGGACGATTGAATCCACTTCAGCCGTCCTTGTTGAACGACCTCTGCCCACGGAACCGGTACTTTGGCATGCCCTACGAATATGTCCGCCTGCATGATTTCTTCGGCAATCCCGGACTGTCCCGCATTGATCACTTCAATTTGATCGCTACATGCATCCAGCTCGGCAACCTGTTCGTCTGTTACCGGGAAGCAAAGAACGACGCGGCTCTTTTGATTTTCGTCGATGGGAGTATTGGTGGGATGCGTCATGTTCGTGGAATTCCTGACAAATCAGATGGAAGAAAAGTAGTTTGTTATCAGTAGGAATTGGAAATAGTTGATAAATCGACTAAGGACATTCGCCGATATGAGCTTAATCCGGTTGGCGAATTGCCTATTTTCTAGGATAATAAGAGTTTCACGATAATGCGATGACACCGGGCACGACTTGTGGCCCCGGAATTAGATATAAAACGAGGAGAAGACCACTGAGCGCTTCAACCAAACAGCTTGGAACAGCAGCCATCGTTGCTTTAGTCTTGCTGCGTCTTGCCCTAGGTTGGCACTTCTACAAAGAAGGGTCTGCTAAGATGCAGGATGGATTCTCATCTACAGGTTTTCTGGGAGCTGCCAAAGGCCCCTTAGCTGATTCATTCAAGGGTATGCTTTGGGATGCAGACGGGAAAATTCGCCTTTGCTACGTTCCCTCGGATTCCAGTCAGGGGTGGTCTGAGCCGAGTTACGATACGACGAAGGTAAAGGCGTTCTGGAAGCAATATCTGGAGCAAGTTGCAACCTTTCACAGCTATGATGCGGCGACTAAAAAACGCGCCACAGAAGCACTCAAGGTGCGATCTGGACAACTGGATGCGTTTTTCAAAGACAACCATGTTGAAGTCGTTGAATTCTTTCGCCAGATGGAGCGTCGTGAAGAACAGCTTCAACGGTCCGACATGACCGGTGTTGCGAGTCTCAAAGGTCAGGGAACAAAGCTGCAAGGAGAAGTTAATTCAACCCGAGCAGGCTATTTAGCTTCATTGGATTTGATTTGGAGCGGGGTTGAGAAAGACCTTAACTCATTTGGCCAGGGAGATACGCTCGAAATTGGAGAACTGGATGGCCCTGCTATTTCAAGTTCTCAAATTGACAAGTTTATTCCCTGGTTTGACCTGCTTTGTGGATTAGCGTTGTTAATCGGTTTTTGTACACCCGTCGCAGCTATCGCGACTGCAGGTTTCCTGTTCTCTGTATGCCTCACCCAGTTTCCGGGAGCTGAGGGCGCTCAACCTGTTTACTACCAATCCATTGAGATGTTTGCTTTACTCGTCGTCGCATTTGCCGGCGGGGGCAAATACCTATCACTTGATTCAGTTATCAATCACTTTTGCAAACGCTGCTGTAATTCGTCAGAGCAGACTGTTAAAGAATAAATAAAAAGGAACGTAAGCCATGAACCTGACTCCTGAAGAAAAGGAAGTAGGACGCGGTAATTACTTTGATGCAATTGGTGTCAAACGCCGTGATTTTCTTAAATCGGTTGCTGCCGGAGGACTCGTTTCCGGTGGTGGTTTAGGAGCGGCCTACTTTGGCTACTCAACGGTCGATGATCCCGTACGAATCGGTGTCATTGGAACAGGCGATGAAGGTAGTGTGCTCATCGGAGCTCTCAACCCTGCGTATTGTCAGGTGGTCGCAATTAGTGATCTGCGTGAGTTTAATGTGCATCGCGCTTTCCACGGAGACTACGCAAGTCCCGCTGCGATGGCGGCTCGACCTGGGCTGATACGAAAGTACAACTTTTCTTCGGAAAAGGAAGCTCGGAGTCACATCAAAGTCTATAAAGATGGCTACCAAGAGCTGTTGGCGGATCCTGACATCGAAGCGGTCATTATTGCTGTACCACTCCATTTGCATGCAAAGGTGGCCATTGATGCCATGCTGGCCGGTAAGCATGTGCTTACTGAAAAGCTAATGGCAAAGACCGTGGCGGAATGTAAATTGATGGGACGAGTCGCTAAAGAACAGGGACTCTATCTTGCGACAGGGCATCAACGTCACTACAGCGTGCTGTATGACAACGCGGTCAATTTGATTAAATGGGGCGTGTTGGGCGAGTTACATCACATTCGAGCTCAGTGGCACCGAGGCAATCTACCTGGACGTGATAGTTGGCAAATGCCGCTGCCTGGAGGTGAGATTCCGATCGGCGGCACTGATGCCGATCGATTCAATAAGATCGCCGACGGTGTTAAGTCACTGACTCGACAGGTTGCGGCGGAAAAGGATCCAATTGCACGACAAATGCTCGAAGGCAAGCTTGCTCAATACATTGCCTGGGACAGCGATAAAGACAGCGTGTTAGAACGAGCTCGTAAACATGGTTATCAAGATTTTGAATTGCCTCCTGGGCATTCACGGTCCGCCTTGGAAGAACTTTGCCGCTGGCGATTGTGGGAACGAACCGGTGGAGGCCTGATGGCTGAACTCGGTAGTCACCAAATGGATGCTGCCGGTATTTTCTGCAGTGCCCTGCGTAAAGATGGTAAGAAAGCACAACCTCTTAGTGTTCATGCTGTCGGTGGTCGTCATATCTTCGGTCAGGACCGTGAGGTAGAAGATCATGTTTATTGCACGATCGAATTTC
>CALKCC010000010.1 GCA_938082855.1 uncultured Pirellulaceae bacterium
AGGTCGTAACGGTTATCACACTCAATCACCTATAAATGTCGGAGATTTACCTTCGTAACGGTCACGACGAGTCCGACTTTAATAAATCTTCGTTTACGATACAAATGAAGGTGATTAATCCTTGTTAAACACTCGCCGCCGATTACGATTCAAATCATAAGCCTACGACAACACAACAGACCCGCACTCATCGCAGTCTGAGAAATATATAACCTCCAAGATCACTCATGAACGAAGTTAGATTTCCTAAGAACGAAGTCGATCAACTACTTCTCAATGCTCAGCTTCGAGATGAACTCGAGCCGTACATGGATGAATCTGTGGAACTTGTCGATGCGTCACAGATGTCTACAGAGGAAGAGAATAAATTCCTCCGAGCCATGTTATGTTGGGAACGCTCGCCGGTGATTCCAATCAGCCAGTGGTTCGAACCAGAGCTACAGCTCCCCCACCCAGATACACTCTCAGATCGCAATTTATCTAAAGTCATGTGGGATGCCGTTGAACGACTGGCTGAGCAACGAATATTCCTCCAATGCACCGATCATCTCTCTGACAGACAGCTCTATTGCGTACTGTTCCGGGACATCCTGCCCGCCACAGAAAAGAAAATCGACCTCCCCGACAACGACCTCATTTGGAAACTGGTCGACTTGGAGTCTGATCCTGAACTTTGGCTAACCTACTACGCCGATGATCATCAACGGTATCAGTGGGAAGTCGAAAATGGCCGCATCCCTCCAGCTCAAGCAACTCCACCATTCGCTCGCAAATTGCCCGAGCCTTTCTAGAATCAGAGCATTCTGAATTGCGAGTGCCTGCTGTCGAGTCCCCAGGCAAAGTCGATACCCTGCTCTATGAGTTGAAGCGATCTAATTGAAGCGGTCTAATTGAAGCGTTCTAACCGGCTGGAATTTTCTCACGGTTGTCTTATACAATAAGTACACACCGCCGTTGGGTTTCAGAGAATCACTACTACGCGTCCACGAAAGCCTCGCTATGTTCAAACAGCTAACCCTTTGCTTTACCCTCGCTGCAATCACCGCCTTCTCGTGCCTATTGATTACAGCCCCTGTCCAAGGACAGGAACAGATTCAGCAGATCGCCCCAAGAAAGATCCCACCTGCTCGACGCTCGTACATGGGTCGTGAAATTGCACAAACCATGCACTACACCGGAGCCCCCTGGCTCATACGGGAAAACCGTGAAAATGAAGAACGATGTTCCATCATGCTCGGTAACCTCGGAGTCAAAACAGGAATGACGATTTGCGACATGGGATGTGGCAACGGCTTCTACTCTCTGCAACTCGGCAACATGGTCGGCCCAGACGGAACGATTTTAGCCGTTGATGTTCAGCCCCAAATGCTACATCTCCTTCGAGCCCGAATGGAAAAAGAAGCCATTGAAAACGTCACTCCTATCCTGGGGTCATTTCACAACCCCCACCTTCCCAAGAATTCCATCGACTTGATTTTAATGGTCGACGTGTACCATGAACTCTCGCATCCCGAAGTTATGTTGAAGTACATGCGAGATAGTCTGAAAGAAGATGGTCAAATTGTGCTACTCGAGTATCGTGAAGAAGACCCAAAGGTCCCGATCAAACCCCTACACAAGATGAGCAAAAAACAGATCCTCAAGGAATATCAATCCAACGGCTTCAAGCTCACCAAGGAGTTTGACAAGCTACCATGGCAACACATGATGTTTTTTGGGAAAGATCCTGAGTGGGAAGAAAAAGCCTCCAAGTAGGACTCTTTTAAATCTCCCAAAGAAGCACTAACGAATAGGTAAAGTCGTTAGTGCGATTATCACCGGGCGTACTATCGTAGCGATCAAGTGCAGCGAGTTTAAGGCTCCAGCCGTGTTGCTCGTCGAGTATGATTCTCCACGACGCTTCTGCTTCGATACGAAATTCGGTGAAGTTGGACCAATCCGGAAAGTAATCCACATCGGCTTTGAACTCCTGCCGAGCGGTGAGCTGCTTCTCAAGTATCAATCCAAAAACGGCTTCCGGCACAATCGCATCATCCGGAGCTCCAATTTCCTGAGACACCCCTGCACCAAATCTCCAGCTCAGTTGAGTGGTCTCAGTGTCAACGAATAGCTTTTGTAAACCACCGTTTGCAGTGAGTCGTACATCAAACGGCCTGAATTGATCGTACTCCAAACCCAATTCCGCGAACCAACTTAGATCACTTCCTTCACGTAACCATTGATGGCCGACGTCAAACAGAGTGTGATGTTTATTGACTACGCCACCCGCCTTGGAACGCACATAATCCAAATCAATTTCCAGTAGTCCTTTTCTGGTATCCCGTTCTAATTCGACACTTGCAAACAGTTGTGACGTATCGGTATTCCCCGTCGTTCCGTTACCACCAAATTCCATCGTGCCATCCCAGACCGTTTTATCGATACGAATCGTCGGCACCCAAAATCCAATATTGTCGCTAACAACATCCACTTCTTCTTCAGGAAACGGACGACGGTGTTCCCCAGGTTTCAATCTCGCAACACTTGGCCCAAGGTTTTCAATCCCTCGTTTCCAGTCTGGCGAGAAGATAGCTTCACGTCCCTGAGGGTGCAACAGAATTGGTTGCTGCGCAGATAACTCCCCAGCCGTCCATTCGCAGATGGACAGTAGGATGGCTAGCAGTACCAAACAAACGCGCAATGCGAAATCCTTCGTCTTAACAATGACACCACCTTAAAGGCGTCCAACGGTGAAAACCAATGGAACCTTGTACTAAATCCACGGTGACAACTCAAGACACATCGTACGTTGCGCAGCCACAAAGCCGGGCCACGAATTGACCATTTCTCAGGTACGCTTTCTTGAGTGTTGTTAAGACGTACGTAATTGAGAGTAGAGATCAGCAATTCGGCGAGTCAGCAAACCAGGTGTACCATTACCGATTTGGTTTCCGTCCACCTTGATCACTGGCACGATTTCCGCCGCACTACCGGTCAAGAAGACCTCTTCTGCAGCATAAACATCCTCCAGCGACATCGTCGCCTCAACAACTTCGACACCGTCCTCTGCAGCCAGTTCCATGACCGCCCCGCGAGTGATCCCCTCCAAGACACCAGCTTCGACTGGCGGAGTCAATAAACGACCATCCTGGACGATAAAAATGTTATCCCCAGTACACTCAGCCACTTCTCCCTGATGGTTCAGCATCAGGGTCTCCACGCAGCCAGCAGCAAGGCCTTCGATTTTGGCCAGAATATTGTTGAGATAATTGAGCGACTTAATTCTGGGGTCCAAGGCTCCCGGATGGTTTCGGATCGTCTTGGCGGTGATAATTTCCAGACCGTTTTGATAAAACTCATCCGGATAGAGTGTGATAAAGTCCGTAATGATAATGATATTCGGCGTCGGACATTTATTAGGGTCTAATCCCAGTGTCCCTTCTCCGCGTGACACAACCAGACGAATGTAACCATCTTCAATTTCATTCGCAGCCAGCGTGGCGTTTACTGAGTCCGCCATCTGTTCTTTGGACATAGGAATTTCCAACTGAATCTTTTCAGCCGATTCCCATAATCGATCCAGGTGTTCTTTCATACGAAAGACGGAACCACCATAGCTACGCATACCTTCAAAGACACCGTCTCCGTAAAGGAAACCATGATCATAAACACTTACTTTGGCATCTTCTTTGTTGTAAAGCGTACCGTTGATGAAAACTTTCAGAGCCATAATTTAACTACAGAAGGAAGAGAAATTTTCAAAATCCAACGCCACACGCAGTGTGGCCAAGACATTATTTTAGACGGCGAAACCGAGCTTGAGTACCAGTTAGCTATGCTTAACTCTGAAACGACACCGATTCGACGCGTCCTTCAGCCAGTCGGACGGTTCGATCTGCCTGAGCGGCAATAGAGAGATCGTGCGTCACCATCACAATGGTGACATCGTAGGCCGAATTGAGCTCATGGATGATCTCCATGATTTCTTCCCCAGCCGCTCTATCTAGATTCCCTGTCGGTTCATCTGCGAGCAATAACCGAGGGTTGGCCATTAAGGAGCGAGCAATTGCCACGCGTTGCATCTCGCCACCTGACATTTCACGTGGCCGATGTTTCAAACGATGACTTAACCCCACCAAATCGAGTAATTCTTTTGCGCGTTTGCGAAATTTACGTCGCTGCAGCATATAGGACATAAACCCGTGGTGAATCATTACAGGCATCAGCACGTTTTCTAACGCCGTTAACTCGGGCAGCAGATGATAAAACTGGAAGATCATCCCAATATATCGATTGCGAAGAATGTCACGTGAGGCAGCCGGAAGATTATCAATACGATTATCTTCAAAGTATATTTCACCGTCGTCCGGTTTATCTAACGTCGCCAACAAATGCAGGAACGTACTCTTACCTGACCCACTTGCGCCAACAATGGCTTGAAATTCACCTTCCAGAACTTCAATGTCGACTCCCTTCAAGACGGGAACCTCGACTTTACCTTTGCGATAGCTTTTGGTTACGCCGGTTGCCTTCAAGACCACCGGTGACTTTAATAGCCGTGGATGTAGCTGGTTCTTCTGATCCATCGAGGATTCAGCCGGATGCTCAATAGCAAGTTCATAGGCACTACTCATATCGAAGCGCCTCCACAGGATGTAACTTGGCTGCTTTGCGAGCGGGAAGAATGCTGGCAATCACCGCAATTGCAATCGCGCCGATCACCACCCAGACACAAGTCAGAGGATTCACAATCACAGGAATCTGATTGAAGTAGTACACGGTCGGATCAAACACTTCCTGACCGGTCACTCCTTCTATCCAACCAGCAATCGTATTAATGTGCTTCACAAACAGTAGGCCCAGTACCAAACCGACACCAGAGCCAACCGTTCCGAGAGACAGTCCGTAGCCCAAAAAGATACTCATGACACCGCTGCTTGGAGCTCCCAAACTCTTTAGGATTCCAACATCTCTGGTCTTCTCAACAACGATCATGAAGAAGGTCGCGAGGATACCGAATCCAGCCACGGCAATAATCAAGAACAACAGAATGTTCAAAATGGTTGTTTCTAATTGCACAGCCGCCAAGAGCGGTCCTTGCATATCCCGCCAAGTCTGTATTTGATAGCCAAATTGTTGAATGGGAAAACGAGCCTGAAGCTTATCACGCACCACATTCAGGTCCGCTCCTTCTTTCAGTTTAAGCTGAATGGTCGAGACACTTTTAACCCCCGACTGCACATCAACCATACCTCGTAAGTCCTGCAACTTTGCTAGTGGCACGAACGCAAACGAAGAATCATATTCACTCATCTCGCTCTCATAGAAGTCCACAATCGTAAAGCTATCACTGACCGCTTTGGGCGGTTGCCCAGTATTGGGGAATGTCACCTTCACATCATCACCAGGAAGAGCGAAGTAGTAGTCCATCACTTCACCATCTGCATCCCGCCCACGTACACTACAAATCGAAATCCCCAGCACGATTCCTGTGTGTTGTTCACTGGCAGGATCAAAGACGATTTCGGGTTCATTCGAACTTTGGAAGGGTACGCCAGGAACGCCCAGATCGCCCGTACTGTCCGGAACCCCTGAGAGCTGTCCGTCTAAGCCAGCGATCGTCGCACCTTGCCCCTCGACACCACTATCATCAACCAGTGGGAAAGGTGAAGCCGGGACGTCGGCCGCATCGATGCCTTCACTATCGGATGGAGCCTCGACCGCCTTTTGCTCCCATTCGGCTGAGACTCGTCGACGAGCCCAGCCAGACACTGGAAAGCGATCCTTCTTTCCTCGACCATAATCATTTTCTTTGAGCAGAAAATCTAGTTGTTCTCGATTGTCAGGGTGTAGTAAATATTCTGAAAAATCTGACACTCCTGAATACGTTTGGTGATCAATCCCGATTAACGTAATGGGCTGAGTAATCCACTGCCCCTGGATGTTATCACGAAAATTGATCATCGCAGGAATCTGAATAGCTGCCGTCATCGCTTCAATGTCGTCACCCGCAAGCTGACGAATCTCATCCATATGCCACTCAGGGTCCGGGAGACCATTGAGGTCGTGACTGCGAATCACAATGTCAGACAATATGCCGTGCAGACGTTTATGCATCTCGTCGCTGAAGCCGGCCATGACGCTGTTGACTACGATTAACGTAGCAACGCCGAGCGTCACACTGACAATCGAAGCAAGCGCAATATAGCGGCTCTTCAGATATCGCCATGAAAGTAAAAGTTTATACACTGCCAATCCTTCGGCTTTGGTATGTCAGTCCGCTGCCCTCTCGCCCTTTTCACGTTTAATCCTTAAACGCCGAGCAGGTTGAGGTTCGAAACCACCGGACTATTCTATTATTCTGGGCGTAATAAAGGAAAGAGTATTACGTCTCTAATTGTCTGAGAGTTAGTCAATAACATCACTAATCGATCGATTCCGATCCCTAAACCACCAGCCGGTGGCATCCCATAACGCAATGCGCGAATGAAGTCGTTGTCCATCTTGGCCATGGAATCTTCCTCGGAAAGACCATCCAGCTGAGTTTTGAATAGCTGTTCCTGCAAATCCGGGTCATTTAACTCGGTGTAGGCATTGGCAATTTCCATACCTCGGACAAACAACTCAAATCGTTCGGCAATTTCAGGATTATCTTTTTTCCGCTTCGTTAGAGGGCAAATACTAGCCGGATAATCAATTACAAAGACCGGCCCTTCCAATGCATCCTCTACTTTTTCCTCAAACACTTCGTTCTTAATCACGTCGGGATGTCTACCTTCTGTATCAATCCCAATGCTGCTGGCATAGCTGGCAACGGCTGCCGCATCAGACGGATCCACGCCCGTATGCTTTTGAAATAACTCGTTATAGGTCGCTCGCTGAAACGGAGGCGTGAAATCAACTTCATGTTCACCAAACGGCAAAACATACTGCCCACCAATCGCGTCGATCGCATCCACAATAATCTTCTCTGTCAGATCCATCATCGAGCGATAATCGCCAAAGGCCTGATAGACTTCCAACATGGTGAATTCGGGATTATGTCGTGGACTGATTCCTTCATTTCGATAGACTCGGCCCAGTTCATAGACTCGTTCCAGTCCACCAACGAGTAGTCGCTTGAGATGCAATTCCAAAGCGATTCGCATGTAGAGTTCCAAATCAAGCGCGTTATGGTGAGTGACGAACGGACGAGCCGCCGCACCACCTGCGATCGAATGAAGCGTGGGGCCTTCGATTTCGGCAAAATTTTCATCGGCCAGAGAATTGCGAACCGACTGTACAATCTTGGTTCGATTTAGAAAACGCTGCTGCACTCCTTCGTTATATGCCAAATCAACATATCTTCGGCGTTGACGCAGCTCGGGGTCAGTCATGCCGAGATGTTTTGCTGGAGGTGGTTCAATGGACTTGGTCAGGAAGTGTAACTTCTCGGCAAAGATGGTGAGTTCACCTGTATTGGTAACTCCCAGCCGGCCATCAACTCCAATGATATCTCCCAGATCAAAGAGGCCTGCCAATTCAAAATCAGCTTCGCCTACCTGCTTTTTGCCGATGAACAACTGCAGACGACCGCTCCAGTCCTGAATATCGATAAAGCAGAGTTTGCCTTTGTCGCGCTTAAGCATAATCCGCCCAGCGGCTCTTACTTTAGGCCCAATCTCTGACCCAGGCCCCTGCTCTGCTCGCCACTCTCGCATATTCACTCGTTGCTCGGGATCAACATCAAGCTCAGGCAGTTCGACTAGCGTGCCATCTTCCTTTTGATACTGAACTTCACCAACTCGCGCACGAATTTCGCTGATTAGCAAGCGATCGTCAAAGCGACTCCCCCAAGGATCCAGTCCCAACTCTTCAATCTTACGCATCTTTTCCCGACGACTAGCCACATGCATTTGCTGCTCTTCTGCGGAGTCTACATTGTTTTCCGGGTTGTCTGCTGGTGTTTCGCTCATGCGAGATCCTTGGCCTTTATTTCAAGCATTGCTCTGAGTTTCAAGCTCATTATTTTATGGCAACAGAGGTCTTCTGTAATCCCCAATTTAACTACCGGCGATATTTGCTCACCTTTGTTTTCACTCCGGGAATCAGGCGGCAAGCGTTTTCGTAATAGATCTGCCTGAGAACTCTATCTGGCAATCCTAAGCCGTAAATCCTCCAAAGTCCCTGTGGAGGAAACTCCTTCTCCGAATAGGGAAAGTATTCATCATATGTTTCGAGGAATCTCCAGTAGTAAGTAATACGTAATTCAGGCCAAGGGCCGTCGGTACCGAACAGAATTCGGTCTGCATAATTCATAAAGAACTTACGTGCCGTGTACGGTTGTCGCCCCAACTCCCCAATTCTGGAAGCGAATTCCACCACCAAATTGGGATACTTCTCGAGCCACGAGGCGACCGTTGCCAGATCCTCGGAGGAATTTGCCATATGAGCTCCGATAAATGTGGTCTTGGGGTGGCGCTGAATCACTCGATTGCGGTCTGCCAGCAACGATTCACGGCTGGGGAATTTGTCCGGCGGAAAACTCCATTCCGGATGCCGAAACAGTTCTTCCCAGCGTTCATTTGTTTCATCAATGGGCTGAAAGAAAGCAATTGGATCAGCTGTATGGATTATTACTGGAATCCCAAGTTGCCCACAGGCTCGCCAAATTGGATCCCAGCGAACATCATCAATTTTCATAAGCGAACCATCCGGGTTTTGATAACTGAGCCCGAATTGCTTGAATAGTTTGAGTCCACTGACGCCATGCTCAACTGCCAGCTGAAGTTGTCTCGCCGTCTTTTCACCAAACCCCGGCTGATGGCATGCCCAGGTAGCAGGATCCTCTGCATCACCGTCTCCTTGCCAATCGACATTGGCGAATACTACAAATCGGTCTGGGTATTTCTTTCCCAGATATTCAAGGTGAGCATCGAGCGTATCGCCAAGCTTTCCGTCCAAACTACAGCAGACGGCAATATTGTGTTGATCCATTAGCTGTACATAATCATCCAGCTTCCCCAAATCATGTTTAAGGCGATAACGAAAATGAGTATGTACATCCACAACGGGGAAGCGAGCCTGCTGGAGCAATGTTTGTTCCACCTTCAACGTTGGCCGGGGACGGAAATTCCCCAGAGCGAGATTACGTCCGTCTCGCCCATCCAGCTCGGCATCCTGGGCAGACAGAAATCCTGAAGCTGCAAATACGGTCATCCAGACGGCATATGCCTTTGCCAACCAATTAGCAACATGAAACTCCTCGTTTCTCCGTTGAAACATGTGTACTTGCCTTTCCATTGCGAAAACTTCTCGTTCATCTCGATACGAAGTAAAATGAAGTCTTACTTATTATGCCCGAATTCTCTCGCAACTGTAATTCACCTAATGAAACCGGATCCTACTCAACGGCAAACCGATGCCGAGCAAAAACGCTCGCAGCAGCTGAGTATGCAGCCAACCAAAAGTCCGGCAATACTGCCAGGCTATGAGCTGATACGCCGCTTAGGTTCCGGTGCTTATGGTGAAGTCTGGGTCGGGCTTGATAAGAACACCAATCGCCAGGTCGCTGTTAAATTCTTTGACCATCAATCTGGAGTGGACTGGCAACTATTGGACAAAGAAGTTGAGAAACTTGTCTCGTTAGCTACAGCCAGGCATGTCGTTCAGCTTCTGGAAGTCGGTTGGAATGAAGAGCCTCCTTACTATGTGATGGAATATCTGGAGCAAGGTTCGCTGGATGCCTATATCGAATCTCAAACATCCATTGAGCTAGAAAAGTGCCTACAGTTGTTTGAAGATATCGCAACGGGTATGGTGCATGCCCATCATAAAGGAATCCTTCACTGCGATCTGAAACCGGCTAATATCTTACTGGACGAGGAGGGGAATGCCCGTCTGGCGGATTTTGGACAGTCCCGCCTCAGCACAGACCAGTCTCCGGCATTGGGTACTCTGTTTTATATGGCACCCGAACAAGCAGACTTAAATGCGATTCCGGATGCGCGGTGGGACGTTTACGGCCTTGGAGCAATTCTGTATACACTTCTCGAAGGACATCCTCCCTACCGTAACGAGCAACGAATTCAACGGATCGACAGTGCCGGAAACCTGGAGCAACGCCTGGCAGCCTATCAACAAGCCCTTACAGATGCTCCTGAACCGGTCAGCCAAATGCGACGCTCGCTGGACCCTGCCTTGCAAACGATTTTGCGAAAGAGTCTGGCTACCGACCCTACCAACCGTTACCACTCGGTCTCTGAAATACTCGGTGCGTTAGAGCAACGTAAACTAGCCCGCGCCCGACGTCCTCTGAATATCCTGGGATTATTCGGACCTCTACTGCTCCTGATTATCATGGTGGTGTTTAGCGGAGTTTGGTATCAGCAGGCGGTAGAAGATGCGGAACAAGCTGTTCGAGAACGAGTCTACGAAAGTAACTCGTGGGTTTCTCGTCACGTGGCATTGTCGGTTGAAGAAGAGTTACGAAATTATTATCAAATCATTGCATTCGAATCTTCGCAGCAAGATCTTCAGACGCACTTAAGAGCGGTCCTGAATTCCGAAACTCTAAAGTCCATTCAAGCCGATCGCCAGCCATTTCAAACGATTACCGAACAACAAAAAGCCTTCGTGGAAGAAGATAGTCGACTCGACTTTGACGATTACCTCGAACAACGATTAAGCGTGTACTTAGACCGAGTTAAATCGGATCAGTCCAACCCCAAGCTGGCCAGTCTATTTGTCATTAGTGCCGCAGGAGATATGCTATCGATCGCCTACGACGAACCGGTTCAATCTCAGTCCGTGGGACGTAACTACTCCTTCCGAACCTATTATCATGGCCAGAGCGAAGACCTCCCCCGTGACTCTTCTCCGGAGACGATCACGCCGGTTGACCACACCCATCTCTCGGCTGCTTTCCAAAGTACCACGACCAAACGATGGAAGATCGCTATTTCCACTCCCATTTATGCGGACGACAACTCCACTGAACTGCTTGGTGTCATCGCATTAACGCTCAATCTCGGGGATTTTTCCTACTTGCGAAGTGAGCAAATAGAAAATCAATTCGCTGTCTTCATCGATGGGCGTACAACCAAACACAACGGTCAGGTGCAAATCCAGGGGACGATACTTCAACATCCGATCATGGATGAAATTAATAACCCAACCATCGAGCCATTTCGATTGGATGGAAGCCAGCTGCAACAACTATTACTTGGACAGCAGCAGCTGTATGTAGACCCTGTGGGCCAATCCTCCGAGCACACCGAATATCAAAAGTATGACGGTAAATGGATCGCCGTGATTGAAAGGGTGCGACTGCCGGGCAGATCGACCAGCGATACCGGAGCCCCCATCGAATCGGAAGTCAATCGAAAACAGAGCGAGTTATTAATTCTGATTCAGGAAAGCTACGAAGATGCGACAACTCCCATTCGCGAGCTCGGTTCCAAGCTAATCATGGAAGGCATTCTTACCGTCACACTGTTGTTAGTAGTTGTCGGAGCGTTGTGGTTTATCGTGCTGAGACGATTTACTTCATCACAGCACCTACAACCAAAATGATCCTACCTTACGCCAACAAGTCGTGGATGACATGTCCATGCACATCGGTTAGACGACGTTCGATTCCGTTGTGATAAAACGAAAGCCGTTTGTGGTGTAGGCCAAGCATGTGCAGAATGGTGGCGTGAAAATCATAGACGGTAGAGACATTCTCAACGGCACGATAACCGAATTCATCCGTCGCTCCATATTCAAACGGGGCTTTGACTCCGGCTCCCATCATCCAGGCGGTGAAGCCTGACGGATTATGATCTCGTCCACTCGCGCCGGCCTGGAACGTCGGCATTCTGCCAAACTCCGTCGTCCATACAATCAATGTATCTTCGAGCAGACCACGCTGTTTCATATCCTTTAAGAGTCCTGCCACTGGCTGATCCAAAATCGGGCCATGAACACTGTATTGGTTCTTTAGCTGTTTGTGTCCGTCCCAATTGCTCGTTCCTTCTCCTCCGGTTTGGTAGGAACCGTTAAACAACTGGACAAACCGCACACCCTTTTCCATCAACCTACGAGCAAGAATACAATTTCTAGCGAAGGATGCTTTGAGTGGATTTTGAGTGTCATCCGCACCATAGAGTTTCATAATATGGTCAGGCTCGGTCGACATATCACTCACTTCGGGCACGGAAAGCTGCATTTTGGCGGCTAGTTCATAGCTCGAAATCCGAGCGGCAAGCTGAGTATCTTCCGGGAATCGTTCCAAATGTCGCTGATTGAGTCGTCTGAGAAAACCTCGTGTCGCTTTATCCGTATCCGCCGTTATCCCACTTGGTGGCACTAGATTTTCGATCGGCTTCGAGGCATTAAAATCGGTACCTTGAAAAGCTGCTGGCAGGAAGCCGGCGCCCCAATTATTTACACTCGACTGAGGAGTACCACGTGGATCTGAGATTGCTACAAAAGCCGGCAAGTCGTCGACTTCACTCCCTAACGCATAGGTTGCCCAAGCTCCGATACTAGGGAATCCGTCGAGAGTAAATCCCGTCGACATATAGTTCTCGCCTGGCCCATGCGTGTTCGTCTTACTGGTCAGCGAATGGATGAACGCCATATCATCGGCGTGTTCACCAATATGATCAACCAACGTTGAAATCATTTTGCCGGACTCACCGCGTGGCTTAAACTCCCACGGACTGCGGGTTAGGTTGCCCTGTTTCCCCTGAAAGGTGATCAGATCTGAACCGCCCGGCATCGGTTGACCATTTCGCTTAATCAACTCGGGCTTGAAATCGAACGTATCCAGATGCGAACACGCACCTGAACAAAAGATCATGAGGACTTTTTTAGCTTTAGGCGTGAAGTGGGGATCCCGTCTGGCATTAGGATTGGCAGCCTGAATGCTAGGTCGAATCGGACTTCCCTCGTCCGCGACAGATTCAGCGGGCTCAGTAGCCAAAACCCCTTGCTGATCCAACAATCCTGCCAATGCGACAGAACTCAATCCAAACGCCATATTCCCCAGGGAAGCACGGCGACTCAACAAGTGACGGCCTACCAATGAACGGGGATCTACAATACTCATCGCTGATACCTATGAAACTTAACTCTTTGCTTTAATGAACGAACACAAACTCATTCGCATTAAAAATAGCTCGGCAGAACTGTACCAAGCCTTCTTCCTTTACGAATTCAGCTGCTTCGTCAATTTCGATTTCGTCTGGAATTCTTCCAAATGCTCTATGCAAAACCTGACGCACCTGTGCGGCGACGTCATCGGAGAACTCCTCCTCCAACTGTTCGGCAAGGATCTCACATTGCTGCAATACGAATGTTGAATTGAACAAATTCAAAGCCTGCAGCGGCGTTGTGGAACGACTTCTTTTATCTACGACCTGACTTGCATCGGGACAATCGAAGACACCGAAAACGGCATCTTTCTCTTGCCGCACTTTTGTCATGTAAACCATTCGTCTCCAATGCTGTGGCCCAAATTCTTTTATCGGGAAATAATGTCGAACATTTTCAGCCTGAACTTCAAAACCCGGGAAGCCTGAACCTCCCATCCGAGTGTCCAATGAGCCACTCACCTGAAGAATGCTGTCACGAATGACTTCAGCTTCCAAACGTCGCGGTGGGAATCTCCACAAATACCGAGCACTCGCATCGACCGCCACGGCTTCTTTTCGGGGCTGGCTGGATTGTTGATAGGTTGCTGACTCCATGATTAGCCGATGAATATGCTTTAAACTCCAATCGTGGTCGATCAACTCTGAAGCCAGGAAGTCTAACAATTCAGGATGAGTTGGCAAGGTTCCTGCACGCCCTAAGTCACTGGGCGTATCCACTATGCCCGTCCCAAAGTGGAATTGCCACAAACGGTTGACAATCACTCGTGCTGTCAGTGGGTTATCTGGACTAGCCACCCAGTTGGCATAAGCCGAACGACGTTGACCATCCGTTGACTCTTGAGTGAGCCCGAGTGTCCCAAATACTTCTAATGCATCCGGTCCCACAGCTTCACGCGGAGCATTAAAGTCTCCTCGATAGAGTCGGTAAATCACTTCCGGTGAAGTAAATGTCCCCGCATAAACGACTGTCCGTGAATTGAGCTTCGACAATTCAGCTTTGTACGCCTGTAGCTGAAGCAGCTTCTGCTCAGCTGATTCACGTTCCGAGGCAGGCAATCCATCGAAGCGATATTGCAGCGCAATCTTCGCTGGGGATTGAAACGGTACACGGTCATCACTAGAAGCGACCACCTGCCACTGCTGACCATCAAGGGAAACTTCGAAACGATAGCCAGTTGCCACCCGATCGGTATATTTCCCTTGGCGATCACGAGACCACTCAATACTGGTTATGTGACTGGGTTCCGGCAATTCAATTTGTGCCCAACCCTTACCCGACTCATTCGATATCCAACTATTGGAGTTTCCAAACACCCCGTCATTTAGATGTTTAATCTGATGAATGGGGTAACCTGGCAAGTTACTTGATGCAGTGGCAATAGCTCCCTTCGATGCCAATCCGACATTTTCTTCTCCAGCGAAGATAGACAATTCGTCCAGACAGGGCTCAGAGGATGTTGTGGCAGAAATCGTCATACGAACATAACGAGCCTGAACCGGTTTGAAGACTTCTCTATTGAACGCCGCGGTCACCGCACTGCGAAGATTCGGTCTCTTCCGAGAAGTCTTGTCCCCTTTGGTCGCGGGCTCAAGCAGTAAAACATCAGTCGTAATGGCCTTACCTGACGATTTGCGGCGTAGGATGACTGTCGCGGCTGGCGTAAGGTCATGAACTCCCGCATCATAAACACCGCTCCATAACGGAACTTTTTGCTGCGGTGTCGAACCATCTGCAAAATTCAACTGGTTGACCTCAGCGAGCAGAGTTTGATCTTCACGAGTGGTTACGTCGCCATCTCGATCCAGGACGTACTGCACATCCGTAGCATGGCTTTGCGGGCCGGATCCCCACGACAACCAGATACGATAGGTACCGCGTGCCAACAAGTGATACTGTCCTAAATCGGAAGGGCCTTGTTGGTCCCACCAGAAGTAAGATCCACCACTGATATTTGGCAAACGCGAGGCATCTCCGGCATCACTACTTTGTCCCTGCCCTGTACCAGGAACGTTCTTTCCCAGAGCCCGTTTCGGCTGCAGTTCTTCGAAGCCTCTCATCCCGGTCTGACCTGACACTGACTCGTCAATCTGAATGAGGCTTCCCTGTGGTACGTCCACGTACTGAAGTAACTCTGTTTCCAGCTTTCGAATCTGAGCATCTACAAACGCCTCTCGTTCCAAATGATCCGGCGATGGAGACAGAGGTCGGTTTCCATGTCTAACCCCTGCAAAAACAGCCTGCATGGCATAGTAATCGCGTTGTGTTATGGCATCAAATTTGTGATTGTGACATCGAGCACATCCGATCGTAAGTCCCAAGAACGTCGTGCCCGTCGCGTTGATATAGTCTGCCAACTCGTCCTGACGCTGCATTTTAGTGAGGTTGGGATCCGAGCTCTTCACCAGATCGTTTGGGCCGGCCACCAAAAAACCAGTCCCAATACCATTCCCCATTTGATCTCCGGCAATCTGCTCTTTGACAAACACATCGTATGGTTTGTCCTGATTAAAAGCAGCAATGACGTAATCCCGATAATGAAAGGCATTAGGACGTTCTCGATTGACTTCATACCCTGTCGTTTCACCAAAACGCACCAAATCCAACCAGTGAGAGGCCCAACGCTCACCAAAATGAGGACTCTCAAGAATTTCATCCACTAATTCCGAGTACGAGTCTGGTGTGGAAAATCGCTTCATCTGTTGGGCGGTAGGAGGGAGCCCGTGATTAATAAGTCGTAATCGCCGGAGCAATTCCAATGGAGTGGCGGAATCGGAGGGCTGAAGGCCTTTCTCCTGCAAGGCTGCCAGAACGTACTTATCAACTGCATTTCGAACCCAGGGAGATTTCAATTGGGGTTCGGCCGGTCGTACAAGTTCCTGAAAGGACCAGTGATCTGTCGTCAGCTTGGTTGTATCGGCCTGTCCGGGCCATTCGACTCCCTGATCAATCCATGTACGTAGAATGCTCACCTCAGAATCGGATAACCCTTTTCCTTCAGGAGGCATTTTCAAGTCTTTGTGGGTTCCTGCTACAACCTGAATTAGAAAGCTATCGGCTCCTTTGCCCTTCAAGATAGCCGGTTCTCCAAGATCACCACCACGCAAGAGTGAAGCCTTGATGTCGACTCGTAAATTACTTTCCTGGACATCGACTCCGTGGCAATCCACACAGTGTTTTTCGAAAATAGGCGCCACATCTCTGGCATAGTCAATCTTACGGTCCACAACTGGAGGAATGCCTACCGGCTGTGCAACTAAATCCTGCAGTGTTACACCTAGGAACAGGATGGAGAATATCGGAAGAAATTGCATCATGTAATTCAATTGCTGGTCATAACATAGAGACTGGTAGAATCACCTCATTGTACAAAGACTCAAGGTCGACAGGCTACCTAGAATTGAACAACACCTAATCTCTAAACTCCAACATGCATTCGGGTTAGAATAAAGATTCATCGGTTTCGGAGTCCAAGGCATGCCATATTTGATCGCTCAGGGAATTCAGCCCCAGCATCGCTGGCGTCGACTGGTGCCGGAACGCACTGTGATAAACATCGGCAGATCAACGTCCCGGTGGAATGTCCCGTGGGATTCTCAAATCTCCCGAAATCACATCACGCTGCAATTAGATGGCGAAGTCGCTCGAGTCCAGCGGCATTCAGAGGCAAGCAACCCTGTTTTCTATCAGGGCCAGGAGGCTGACGAATTCACACTGGACTTGAATCAGCACTTCGTAATCGGTGAAACAAGCTTCACGCTTGTACCGTCTCATTTAGCAGCGACGCTTGCTCCCGCTCCCCCAGCAGCCGAGCAAACCTTTCTGTTTTCAGATCTCCATAACATGCCATTTGAGCAAACCGCTCAACGAATTGAACTGCTGAGCACACTGCCGCAGATCATCTCATCGGCGACCGATGATCACGAGTTGCTATCCAACCTTAGCAATTGGCTCTTTCAGGGTATCCAAAGAGCCTCGGGCATCGCCATTGTTAGACAACCCACTCAGGAACTTGATTCCATCGAAGTGATGCACTGGGATTACCGCGGCAAACGAGATACCTATTTCAGTCCCAGCCAGAATTTGATTGATAAGGCGATCGGCAGTCAACTCAGTACGATTCACTTTTGGAATCAAGACACCCAGTCCGAGTACACCGAACTACAAGGTATCGACTGGGCATTTTGCATTCCCGTTCAAGGCACTGCCTGCCACGGTTGGGGCCTTTATATTGCCGGCCAGACGGAAGGACAGTCCAAATTAGGCAATGGTTCATTGACTCAACTCCAGGTCAAACAGGACATGAAATACGCCGAACTTGCCGCCACAACCTTAAGCCAACTCAGGACGCTCAAAAATCTGGAACGCTCGCAGGCTCATTTTCGCCAGTACTTTCCCGACGTCGTGGTGGATTCTCTGATGAGTGGATCCTCTGAACAAATCCTCTCACCTCGGGAAGTGGACTTGAGTGTGATGTTCTGTGACCTAACCGGCTTCACTCACGTCAGTGAAGGATCAGCCGAAGATCTCATGAAATTGCTGAGTATGACCAGTGAAAGTTTGTCATTGATCACTCAGCAAATTCTCGCCAACGATGGAGTCATTGGCGATTTCCACGGAGATGCAGCCATGGGTTTCTGGGGTTGGCCATTCCCTCGCACTCCCAAAGAGCATGCAATCCAAGCCTGTACTGCGGCTCGGGATATTCTATCCAACCTAGGCAAGCATGAGTCATTTTCAGCGACGCTTGGTATCGCCTCCGGACGCAGTGTGGCGGGAGAAATCGGATCCAATGATCAAGTGAAAGTTTCCGTCCTTGGCCCTGTCGTCAATCTGGCTGCTAGGTTGGAATCCATGAATCGACAATTTGGCACATCGATTCTGATTGACGCACCGACAGCGAAGCACATTGAAACTGAATTTCAGGAATTACAAGTCGTCCCTATCGGGCTCGTCCGTCCATTTGGTTTGGAACGAGCCGTCGAAGTATCGACTCTGTTACCCATAGCGGATGCTGCAACCATCCAATCTCAGCTGGAGCAATATGCGGATGCACTAACCGCCGTAGAGGAATCCAAACTAAAGGAGGCCTATGAGTTACTTTCAGAGGTCATCGACGGGCAGCACCCCCAGTTCGCTTTCGCTGACGTACTGCTTGGCCATATCGAGTTACATCTGGCTCTCCCCCGGAAAACAAAAATGGGGCTCCTGAAATCAGAGCCCCATATAATGCATTTAGCGACGAAGTAGATTCGGCTGCTATTCGGTAATTCGAGCCCCCAGGGACTTCAACGTTTCGACCTGAGCCTTGACTCCGTCTGATAGCGGATTACCTGCGAGGTAGATTTTCCAAAACGGTGAGAATCGTTTTGGACCTTCGTTATCCGCTTTGGCCATTTCAACCAAAACAGCCAGGTCGGTTACTTTGTTGTCGTTGATAAACAAGTATTTCAGTTCGGTGTAACCTTTGAGTGGAGCCAGGTCAGTAATCTCGTTGCCTCGTAGGTCGAGAGACGAGACCCGTGTCAGGCCAGCAATCTGATCGAGCGAATTGAGTTTGTTACCACTGAGGTACAGCGACCACAATTTTTTGTGTTCGGCAATCGGAGTGAGATCCGTGAGTTGGTTATCTGCCAGGTAAAGAGACCTGAGTGCAGCCAAGGCTTTCAGGGGAGCAATATCTGTGATTTGGTTTCCAGACAGTTTCAAATATTGCAGGTTTGTTAGTCCGGCGACGGCACTGACATCGGTGATTTGATTGTCCGCCAAGTTCAGCGATTGAATTCCCTTTAGATCTTTTATCGAGGTGATGTCTGTAATCTCGTTACCCGAGAGTGAAAGCAGTGCAAGCGACCGACATTTATCGAGTCCTGTCAGATCTGTGATCCCTGCTGCATTTCCTTCGATGCTGGAGATATTCTCTACGTCCTGTTCGGTTAGAGGCTCTTCATTGTTACGTTTGGCAAAAACATAACGACGTACGACCTTTTCCAAATTCTTGTCCGGAAAGATACTTTGAGCCTGAAGTGCCTGCAGGTTCAGACTTTCCAATCCGAGTGCAATCGTAAACAGGAAAAGAAACTTGTAGCTGTTTTTCATCAAGAGTGCTCCAGTACTCGTTGTTGAAGTTCCGTGTTGCGTCTGTAAATCCATTACATCAAAAACGTGTCGCAATCGCTGACTCTCGATTGATGATTAAGAGGCATTCGTCATGCGAACCTTTTCTATTCTACGAAGCTGGACTTATGGCAATCAACCATAGGACTGTAAAGAGGCGTAAAAAAAGGCATTTCCTTTAGAGCAATAAAGGAAATGCCTTCGAGTGTATTCTGTGAACGGAAACTAGAATCTCCGCTAATCGCCCAACACGTTAGAGGACGGCTGCTTTGACGCCAACGTAGCTAAGTCGTGCTTTCATACAGGCTGCTTTAATCTGTTCTGGACGGGAAACTCCTTTGAGGACAAACACCTGTTTATCTCCATCCACGAATTCCAAGTCACCGCAATCATACCAACGTTGATACGGCTTGGCACTTTTAACTCGGATGTCACTAAAACCATCGAGTTCCACTTCGCTGTGTACTTCTGCGTGGGAACCACCACAAGCATCTTCAATGATGATGTTTTGAGTGGTAATTCGATATCGCTGTGGTTTCAGCCCAAGCTTATCGGAAATAAACCCTAGCAACGGCAGTCGATTCACTGGCAATACTCGGCCGATATAAAGTCCGGCACAGATTGGGGCACATGCCAAAGCGAGTATGTGACCGACCGAAACGAAACCTACTCCAACGCCTTTGAGGGTCTGAAAGAGGGAGCCCATGATTTGACCGATCCCACCCGGAGCTTCCGAGATAGAGGGATAGACGGTCATAACGGTCGTTTCTTCGTCGAATGCAACAACGCCAGCGATTGCCTGATTCATTGTCTGGATCAATCCTATTGATTTTTAAGTTATGTGAGCTTTTATGATAATCGACGGTGGTTTTGATACCAGCCCAAGTAAAACAAGTTAGGGGCGAGAGCGGCAAAAATCATACTCTTAATTTAAGAGAATATTTTAACGCGATCGCTTCGACATGAAAAGGGAATCGGCTCGAGCTCATTTAATCACTGCCAAACTGCTTCGGTCCACTGCAGGGTTGAACGCCAATAGATCGATTCAGGGAACGTGACAGGGAGCGTGACAGGATTGAATAGTTTCGCGAGCCAAAAGCAAAGAGTCCGAGCGGCGAGTTGAGCAGGGCTTGCTAGAGTTTGTCTCGAATTGTCAGAGTTTGCCTGGTTGGTTTGAGTTTTGAAAGGTGGATTGAAGCCAGAAAGCTAGCAAGCGAAGTAAGCTAAGCCGGGAGTTTCCAGCGAGAGGCTGTGAAACGCTGCGACATGCTCCAAGAGCGGCTTTGAAATAGATTGTGTGGTTTAGCAAGTATGGCAAGTTTAGCGAGCGCGCATAAAAAAGCCCACTTGGCTGGCAAAAACCAAGTGGGCTTTGAGAACTTTGATTGTTTGGTAGTTGCATTGAGTCTTGCGACCAATGCGCCTCGTGCTCATTTTTAGGAACACATCCACTATGTATCTAAGTGTGTTACCACGCTTAGATAGATAATCCTTAGAAAGGAGGTGATCCAGCCGCAGGTTCCCCTACGGCTACCTTGTTACGACTTAGTCCCAATTGCGGAGTTCACCTTCGGCGCCTGCTTCTAAAAGTTAGCTCAGCGACTTCGGGTGCCCCCCACT
>CALKCC010000011.1 GCA_938082855.1 uncultured Pirellulaceae bacterium
GTAGTGTTGATGGCCTGAGACACTCATCGTAAAAGGCCGATCTTTGAGAAGCTTAAAGATCGCTCCTCGCTGTTCCATGGAAGTAATCGGGATATGCATCATCAGAACGACTAACTTGTCCTGCGGCACTAACTTCAGATCGTTTTCCAAGAAGGCCATTTGGGCCTTACTGATCCCTCCCCGATAACCATGCTTCTTAGTCCCCTCGTCGTAAGTCCAGTCCACATTATCCATAACGACAAAATGCGCTTTGCCATACTCAAAGGAATAATAAGCCGGACCAAATACCCGTTCAAACGTTTCATCACTATGCTCATCGCGCTTAGCCTCTCGATTTACATCGTGATTACCAATCACGTTGTACCACGGGATACCAACTAGCGCTATGCCCTGGTTTTGCGATTCAAATAGGCTCAAGTCATCAAACATAATGTCACCCAGCGTCACTCCGAATGCCGCATCGGTACCGACAAGTTCTTCCAGCACATCCTGAATCAAGTAATCCACTTCCTGTTGATTCCGTGGCTGAGGATCGGCGAACATAATCGCCTTAAACGTTTCCGGTTCCTTGACTGGATACAGTGGAAAGTCAACACTCGCCGGTAATGCTCCGGTGGGTTCAACACCGGCGAATCGTGTACCCTCAGGAGAGCCTTGAGGTTTGTGGATGTAATAGAAGCGGGGCAGATTGTTTTCACTAACTGGTGTCATCCAGCCAGCCGGCTTGATGACGAACAGAATCGTATCGTCGGTAACTGAGATTTCATACGTACCTTCGTCCGTCGTAGTTACGACTTGATTGCCATTAGAGACTTTAATCCCGGCTAGCCCCTTCTCGCCTTTATCAAATTCCTGATTGAAATTGGCATCATGAAAGACACGGCCTTTCGCCAACTGCTGGTCAGCCGCATAAGCACCATCAAGCATTGAAGTGATAACAAAAGAAAAAACAATCAGTCGACGTAACATGAACCCGAGCTCCTTATTTAGAAATTACTACCCTAGTTTCCTCTATCTAAACAGCCCATTCAACTTGTTTTATTACAAGCAATGTGAATTCAATTTCAGAATGCCTTAAACTGAAGTCTGATTCAGTAACCCATTCTCTGCATAGGCCATCATGCAACCAGACGATTACATCGAGTTACTTCAGAATAGACTTGGCGACCCCCTGTCTGATGATCAGCTGGAATTCCTGCTGGCCGAAGCTGCTAAACAGCCCTCATTGTTTGCCGCGGCTTCTCAGGAAATCAAAGCTCAAAAACTAGAGGTCATTCCTGTTGATCTCGACGATGAAGACGCAATGCAGGACCTGCTTGATTGGCTCACTCAATTAGCAGCCACCCGCAACGCCGGAAAGGGCTTTAACCAATTTCTCATTGCCGTCGCTGTTGTTCTACTTATCGCCTCGGTCGGGTCTTGGTTCGTCTTCTTCCGCCCTGTTGACGAGGAACTCGCAGAAAACATTCCGCCAACACCTCTGACTGAAAATTCCACTGATGCGGACATGCCAGATACCGGGGACCCTGAGAACATTGGGACTCAGACTCCCGATGTTTCACCAGTAGATGTAATCGAGGAAAACCCCACCGAAGAACCGGCAAACAATGTAGACCCCATGCCGGAAGAAGTCCCAGAACCGATGCCAATGACACCGGTTGCTGGTGAATTAATGCTACCCGAACGGCCTGTCACTCCCACTTGGCAAGCCTTCGATGACCCCGCATCCCGAATGGATCACTCCTGGACTTCAACTATTACACGATTTTTACAGCCCGCACAAGTTGAGCCGGGAACCATCAAGCCCATCCAACGTGATGGCACCACTGAATACTTCGAATTGTTGGGCAACTTCATTTTGCCGCCACCTAACAATGACGGCCGAAGTCTCCGAGTGCGTTTTTCTGATTTACGTAGTTTGGTTGTCACAGCGATCAATGACTCGCAGGAAGTGGAGCTCAGCTACGACGGCCACTTGAATATGAAGCGGTTCACCGCGCTGCCAGTACCGGAGTACACGGCAAGCCTGCCTTACAACTATCGATATCGAATGCGCCGGCACTTTGTCGAAACCCGGGTGGATCCTCAAATCGATTTTGACTGGGGGTTAGAAGGGCCTCCGGTAAACGATCGTCAACTCGACTCAGACTACTTCAGCATTGAATGGTCTGGATTGATAGAGGTGCCCAAGGCCGGAGCTTATACGTTTTATCTCGACGTCGATGATGGCTATAAGCTTGAAATAAATAATGTCGTGGCAGGTGAACGCTGGAGCCCGGTAGGCAATGAAACAGCCCCAGTAGCACATAAAGTCAATCTCAACGCTGGGCCCAACGCTTTCAAAATGCAGTTCTTCAGCGACCGGATGGAAGCTAAAGCGCGATTGGAATGGGAGTCCGAAGAAATCGAACGGCAGATCATCCCGTCGACAAATTTTAAAACCAGTTCGGAAGACAACGCCATCCCAGGGCTCACTGCCAAGTATTGCTATGGACCTATTGTGGAAGCGAGTCAAACTCCGGCCACTCGCGCTGTGGACCTGGTTCATCACGACAACGGGATTTGGTACGCACTAACTCGAGGCGCCATGAACTTCCGGTTTCAAGATAATGAATTCCTGGTCGCACGGGGAGATATCCCCATGTCGTCTCTTCCAATGGATGCGCCTCCGACACATCTGACGATGAAAGTGCAATCGCGTTTAAGGTATCTGGATTCCTTCAATTTTGAGCCGGTTAAACAACAACAGGTATTGCCTGTCGATCTATCAAAAGCCGTACCTGCTGGTGACCTATCCTGGTTTGATGAGGCGGAAAACGAGAACACCGAGTCTAAATTTGACTACGACGATGACGGGAAAATTCTCTTGTCACGCGGGCAGGGCGATGCAGCCGTGCACTTATCAACCAAAGTTCAGCTTCGAGGTGCTACTGAAATCTATGCGTTGATGGAACCACAACACCTTGCTGGCATCCGGTTTGAACATCCTCAAACCGGCGTCTTCTACAATCTCTACGCCCTACAGCAGGGCGATGAGTTCGCCGTGTCCATGAATCCGACCGACTTGACTTTTACCTCCGCTCAGTACCGAGCCGGCATGCGTACCAAAGGTCCAATTTGGTGGCGAGCTCAATATTCCGATGACATGTTTGTCATCTCTATGAGCCCCGATGGCGTTCACTGGATCCCAGGGCATACCTTTACCCTTAGCGCCAATGTGCCGATCAAGCGAGAAATTTCTTTTGGGCCAACCATTCATTCCGGGACCGAGCTGTCGACCGTCTATCTAAACAAAGTCCATGTGGCCCATGATGATCTGATCGAGCAACTCTCCTTCGTTCTGCCCATCGGATCGGTACCCAATTTAACCGCGCTTGAAGGTCAGAATGCTGCTCGACTTCCTGATTACATTGATACTTTGGAGTTGGAACGCCCGGATCAAATCTCACCCGAGCATTGGAGGCTGGCATGCTACGCCAAAGTACTCCAAGTCAACGCGACTCCGCAGATGCGTGTCGAAGGCCTGATCAAGCTGCTCCATTACGCTGTGCAACACCATCGAGACTTCCGTAAAGTTCGAGAGGCGTTGGTGCGTATTCCTCGGCGATTACAATTCCGCCGACCTGACACGGATATCGCATCCTGGGTCAATATACACGTGCTCTACGACATACTCGCCGCTCGGCTTTGGTTTGAGGGCAAACCGGAACAGCTAGGAGGCCTAATCGATGACTGGGCACATCTCGATGCTGGTGCCGGTGGTCGTCAACGATACAACATGCCTGTCTCACCCGAGCTGCTGACGCGGTTGTATTTGTATCACCTCCGAAACGAACAACGTTGGCAAGAGCTTTATGAATTTGCCACTCGGATTGACTACCTCTCTTTGCCAGCACATGGCTCGCAAATCTTCGATAAGGATTTCGCCTCATGGAGAACGGCTCGTTGGTTACGTGCAGACGCCGCTGATTATTTGGAAGGTGCCATTAAGCCTACCGACCTGGCCCGATTTCAGGCTGAACGTTCACATCAGGTGCAAACCGACCGTGAAACAGTCAATTCCATGCTGGAGTTATTACAGGCTGTGGAAACAAATGATCTCGATAACGCTATGACGATGATCGTTGATAATCCTCTCGTCACCGGTCTCTTCCCTGTGGATAAATTCGGCATGCATTATCAGTCCGGAACGACTTTCCTGAAGTCTCTGTTTACCGGCCATGAGGAATTCGCCACTAAAATGCGAATCGAAGGCAGTGAACTTGCCGAATTACGACTCACCACAGCCATTAACAATCAGGATTTCGATGAGCTCAACGAAATCGCTCAGAAGTTTCCTGGCACAGAGTCCGCTCGGCAGGCTCTGCAACTCACCGCGGACCAACGCTTGTCTGCCGGCCAATTTCTTCCCGCCGCACAACGGTATCAGGAGCTCATCGAGCTATACCCTGATGAGTATCACGGACTTTGGTTAGCCAAAGCCAATCTGGCACTGGCATTGGCCGGACAGGACCCACAACGTGAAATCGTTGCCGATGTTGCACTCGAAGGAGGTAATGTTACTGCTGCAGATTTTAATGGCATCGTTCAACAGTTGGTGACATACCGAGGCGCCCAAAACCGGCTGCCGACCAAGCCTGCTTTGACTCTGGGCCAACGTACGATCAATCCAGTTAAAGACTTTAGTACGCCCGGATCTGCCCGCAGTGTTCAACGCATTCGACAAACCAGTTTTCTGGATCTTGGCGACCATCTCATCGTGAATCAACCCACGAGCATTAGCTGTATCAAAGCTGATACTAATCAAGTGGTCTGGGAGATCCTCGACGACGGACGAGGCATTCCTGTCGAGTACTGTTATGCCGGTAAGCCAGCGCGAATTGGAACGGACCTGTTTTCTGCAGTCTTCAGTAAACAAAAACTCACCTGGCGGCGCATGAAGCGAGACACCGGTGAAACCATTTGGGAGTCGCCCGTGGATGGCTATCCTTTGGCCGATCCAATCATCGCCGGCAACTCCATCTTTATTCTCAAAGTAGTGCCCCAGCAGACAACGTTTGGACAAATCGTCTTCCAGCAGATCAACTCGACGAATGGTAGTGTTTCACACTCCGTGCCACTCATGACGATTCAACGGAAGCCCGAGTTGTTTCAGTCGGCTCGAAGTGTGTTAGCAAAAGACCGGATCATCTTTGTCCTCGACAGCACCATTTATAGTGTCAGTCTGGAAGGGGAGTTAATGTGGGCACAGATGTTAAGTCAGGTTCCCCGATTAGCTGACCAGCATCTTTATGATCGCATCAACGCTACGCAACCTTTAGTCAGTGGTGACCGGATTATCGTTCATGCGGCTGGGTCGCCTGATGTCGTCTGTCTAGACCGTCAAACAGGAACACCCGTCTGGCGATTTCAACAACCGGATGTTCAGGAGCTCATTGGAATCTGGGAGGACCGCGTCATCATCAGCTGTCGCAACGGAGTACAGGCCGTGAGCATCAAGTTTGGAGCTCCGTTATGGTTTCAGCCGGGAAGCCCGAGCCCCAGCGCGGTGCGAATTATGGACAACCATGTTTTGATTTGTAACCTGGACAAAGAGCCCACAAGCCGAGTCATTCCTCTAAGTAATCAGCGATCGTTACTTTGGGTGCAACCACGAACTGGTCGTGTTGTGCAAGAAGCGGAACTCGTTGGCAATGAATCGACCCTGTTCGATATCGAGCAGATCTTTCCCTTCGGCAAAAAACTTTATGGAGTGAGTAACATTAGTACAGGAAGCCACTCGCTAAAACTGATCGAGGTGGTCTTGCCATGATTTATCGTTCACTTTTACTCGTCCTGATCGCCGCCAATTCGCTGTTGGCTCAGGAACCGGAATTCCGAGTTATTTTCGGTGAGAAGGAAATTGTTTCTGGTCTCAAACTCAATGGCTGGGATCGGTTGGATAACCCCGCCAAGCTGGATGAAACTGTTCTATTTTCTGACACAAAGAAAATTCGCTATCTGGAGCGTCTTGGGTCTGAAATAAAACGGACGACGGCATTTATAGAATTCCATAACCATGACCTTTTGCCGGGGCAGGTCATTGGATTTGGTGAAGCCGATCCTGTACGCGGTATCCCCAGCCATTATCTCGTTCATGTAAATGGAAACTACAGGCCGTTTGCCGAAGCTGACGGAACGATTCGAGTCAACGCGGCTCACGTTCGTCGAATCGTTTTTCAATCATCGCGTATCACCGATACAAATCATGCTCCTGGAACTGTCGTACTGCGCGACGAGTCGTTATTGCAGGCACAAAACATGCGTTGGTCTGAAACGGGCTTACGAGCTTTGAGCGAAAACCAATCCATTACGGCAAATTGGGTTCAGTTATCTGCCGTCTTTCCCAATTTGGATCCTGACCTCTCTGCACTGGACGCTGTTCTAGCCGATCATCTAGCACCTACCAATGAAGCAACCAGTCGCATTGCTCGGTATGCAACCATCGATGGCGGGTCATTTACCTTTCGCGAAAGTATGGTCATACCTTTGCGACGAGAAAATAACTTAATCTTCCATACAGTTCAGCCCGCCTGGTCTCTGGACGCGATCCGAATTCTGCTCGACAGCGTTGCCCATATCAGTTATCGCGCTTACAACCAACTTCCGTTATCATCCCTTCCCGCCGATGTCCTCGAAGAACGCAACTTCACCGGGTTTCAGTGGCCATGGAAACGAAATCAAAATCGAAATGGCAACATCCTTACCACCAGTGAGATGATCAGTGATGTTGGACTAAGCACTCACTCCTATAGCAGAATTGCTTTTCGAATTCCTCCCAAGTTGGTAACTCGATTCATGTCTTACCTGGGAATCGACCAAAGCGCGGAGGGAGGCGGCTGTGCCAAGGTGAAAGTCTCCAAGCGCTTGGCAAACGGCTCAGAGGCCCTGATCTATCAGAGCGGCTTTCTGCTGGGGACTTACCCATATACCATTGCTGATGTTAGTGGGCTTACTGATGCTGAAGCATTGATTATTGAAACGGACTTCGGGCATGACGGTCGGCCGACCAATGCGGATCCGTTTGACATTCGTGATGACGTCAGCTGGGTACTGCCTTATTTGACGCTCGATCTCAATGTAGCCAGACAAGCTAACGACGAGATTTACCAATACATTTCTTCAGTCAAGGACTGGCAAATCCCTGCGAACCTTCGCGCTCGCGTCGAATTGACTTCACACTGGGACTCAACCGGCGGGCGTTGGCTGCCAACCATTTCATGGAAGGCGCCCTTTGCCAATGTGGCCGAGACTCCTGTTTTAGAATTCCATCAAAAGACCACATTAACTGCCAATAACAGCTGGCTGGTAGTTTCCGCTTCCGCCAATGGGGTCGGCGATAAGACGACGACCATCGAAGTCCAGGTGAATGGTGAACCTCTAACTTCCATCATGAATGGAAATGTCAGCCTGACTGGCCAGGTCGCAAAATTTGACGCTCGGCACTGGCTAATGGGCGACAAGGTCGGGCAGGAAGTTGATGTCTCCATTCGGGTCATGCCTCGTGAGGCAGGTACGTTCCAACCACAAGGTATTACCTTTGCAATGTTTGGATTGCAACCAACGGTGACGGGATTGCCAGCTTCCGGACAGTTGCCTGAACCGGACGTCCCGTTGTCATCCCTGACTCCAATTAAGTTTACGCTCCCCGGGCATACTGAAATGCCAATGCCCGGTCTGTTAAAAGAAGATACTCCTTTGACGGTTCGATCTTTGATCATCCCCGATGGGTATGTCTTTCCTGGTCGCAGTGAAATTGTCTATGAGCTAAAACCTGAGTACTCTCATCTTGAAATGATCCTTGGATTGGCCGATGGCTCCACGGCGGTGGGGACTTTTGAGGTTCTCGTCGACGATCTGGCGGAACCAATCTGGACCTCCAAAGAGCTGTTTGATCCTAGTCTGGGGACCAGCCAGGCCAACGGCTATTTCTCTCGTCAAACTCAGGGAGCGAGTGTCCGCATTCCCATTCCTGCAGGGCACAAGTCGATTACGATTCGAAGTGGGACTCAAACGAGTATTGGATTGCTCGGAAATGCCGGATTTCGGTCTAATTAGACTGAATTTCGTGGGCTATTCGCTTAGTTCACCAGCCTCGCTCGGACTATCTCAAGTCCTGTCAGTGTACAATGAATGTTTGTAATTAATTGGCTTGGGAGGTGAAATGAAACGCTCGATTTTAGCTATCGGTCTCTGCGTCTTAACAATCTTCGCCGCGCCAATTCAGAGTTTCGCTGAAGGCGAGTGGGAGATCACTCCGGATAGTGAAAAAGCAATCGATCGCGGACTCGCATGGCTTGCTCGAAATCAAGGTCCTGCCGGAAATTGGGAGAGTCAGGATCTGGGCTTAGTCGCATTGGGTGCCATGGCATTCCTGTCTGCCGGACACGCTCCGGGTCGCAGCCAGTATGGTGACAACGTCAAACGAGCGTTGGATTACATTATCGCCAACGCAAAACCCTCCGGCCTGTTGAACATTTCCAGCGAAGGCCGTGATATGTACAACCACGGATTGGCAACCTTTTGTCTGACTCAGGCTTACGGAAATGTGCCAGACCGACGTTTAGGCAAAGTTCTGGATAAGGGAATTCAGTTGATTTGCAATGTCCAGTGTGATGACGGTGGCTGGGACTATGTGGCTCGCCAACAGAGTCGGGGACACGATCTTTCGCTTGCTGTCATGCAGGCCAAGGCTCTCAGAGGCGCCACCGATATCGGTCTGGATATTCCGCCCCAGGTAATCGAAAAAGCAATTGCTTCGGTCCGAGGTTATTATCGTCCACTCGCTGCCCCTGACGGAAAACAATATGGAACGGATCCTCTTGGTGCTCGACCTGGCGCTTTCACATACAGCGGGGGTAAGGTAACGACTGCGATGGCAGCAGCCGGCGCCGTTTGCCTACAGGAGTTTGGTGAGTATGCCGATTTCCGCATTCCTCGCAGCTTAGACTACGTTGCCAATGACATTCAGAAGATGCCTGTCCGTACCGGCCACATTCCATTCGATGCCTATACCATGTTCTATGTCGGACAGGGGTTGTATCAGGTGGGTGGCGAGCGTTGGAAGACAAACTACCCTGTCATTCGCGATGCCATTGTAAAATCGCAATACAACTCCACTCGAACAGACGTGGACGGCTCCTGGGAAGGAGGCCGAGTTGGCGGCACTCCAGGCAAGCTCTTTGGCACCTCGGTTGCTGTCTTTGTACTATCGATCCCTAACCGCTACCTGCCTATCTTGCAGGAAGGCGAATTTCCTGACTCCAAGTAACATCGACTAGATCCCACTATATAAAGCTGCATGAATTTTCTCGCCTCTTGGTTTTTACCCGCTTTGGCTGCTGTTGCCGGCCCAACGCTGATTCACTTGCTGAATCGTCGGCGTTATCGTACGCAACAATGGGCGGCGATGCAATTCCTTCGCGAGGCAGTCAAACGAAACCGTCGGGCCATTCAGATTCGTGATCTGGTCTTGCTCGCAATCCGAACGCTGGTGGTTTTACTATTTGTGTTAGCAATGGCTCGGCCTTATTGGGTTGGCGGAGGTCAGCAGGCGTATAACGGCAGCGAACCGATCCATGCCGTTATTGTGGTCGATAACAGTCTCTCTATGGGCTACACCGCGTTAGACAAATCGCTTCTCGACGACGCCAAGGCTCAAGCTTCTGCATTTATAGAAACCTTGCCGTCTGGTAGTGAAGTCTCGGTCATCCCTATGTGTACGCAGCCGCATTGGTTTAGCGTCGGCGCCTATTCATCTCGAGAGGACGCCTTAAATGCTGTCGAACAAATCCGGGTTGTCGACCAATCGGCCGACCTGCGGGCCGCTGCCGAACAGGCTGGCATAGCATTAGAACAAGACAGTAGTGTTCAGACCAAGCGTGTCATTATGCTCGGCGATCTCCAGTCGCATGGCTGGCAAGACAACAATCTTGAAGAAACGCTTGCGACGCTGGGAGATTTGCAAATCGTTGCAGTCCAGCCCACCGAAACCGACAACTCCTGGATTAGCGATTTCTATCTACGGGATGGGATTGCCGATGCTGAATCAACCGCTCACTTTATTGGCACGGTTCGTCATGAAGGAATCGAGCCTCGTAGTAACGTCACAGTCTCCCTAATCATTGATGACCAAGTCGTTGCTGAGCAAATTTTGCAGCTTGAACCAGGGCAGGCTACGACCGTGAACTTTGAACACCAATTTGTTACTGCAGGTTCTTCACGTGAACCGGTTTTTGCCCGAGCAGAATTGACACTCGATGCCGATCGCCTTCCCATGGACGATCGCCGAGTCTGTGTGGTGCCGGTCATCGCCAGAGTTCCCGTCGTGTTTATTGATCAATACGGCCAAGATGAAGATTTGGAACGGGGGCGGCTTGGTGAATCCTTTATGCTGCGACATTTACTCTCCCCGATTCTGGAAGAGGATGTAGAACATAAGTCACTGATTGACGTCCTTCACCGAACCATTGAAGATTTTACGATTGAAGATCTGCAGGATGCCCGTTGTGTGATCATCGCAGGTAGCGTGGCGCCCAACGTTGCCGATGTAGTTACCCTGCGGGAATATGCGGAGCAGGGTGGTCAAATTCTGATCGCCGCCGGTGGCCTGTTCGAAGCGACGAGTTGGACAACCTCGGCTTGGGATGATGGAAACGGGTTTTTGCCAATTGCTCTTTCGCCGGAGCCTGTTGGTAGCCTGCCTCCGGCCAACACCCAACAGTGGCCAACGTTCAGCTTAAATCCGGAGACGTTTGATGATCCCATCTACAATTTGCAGATCCCTGAGGATGAATTTAACGATCTCATTTCCGCGCCTGTTTTTTATAAAGCCATCGCCACAGACATGACTACGTTAGATGACTTCGATGAAAAGGAGCTGTCTCGCGTTCAAACTCTGCTGGAACAAAATGATCAACAGCCTCGCTGGCTCAATTGGACCAATCCACTCGGTCGACACTACAGCGAATTTACTCCTGAACAAATCGTCGCTCGCAACCGTCCTCGTGTTCTTGGCCAATATGATAACAAGCACCCTTTTCTTGTCGAGCGCCGAATCGGCCAAGGTCATGTACAACTGCTGACGTCTGGTGTTTTCCCCGAATGGAATGACTTATCGGTCGACACCGGCGTTCTACTTTTAGATCGTATTGTACGGAACTCATTGGTGCGATCATTGCCGGAACGAACGATGGATACTCAAAAGGAAATGGTCATTCCAGTATCGACCCGACATCAGCACGCAGATCATAAATTAACGTGGCCCATTAATTCCTCTCAAGGCACCGAAGCTGTTGCTGTTGAAGTATTGGGAGCTCAGAAATACGGCGTTGTCATCCGTGGAGCCACCGACCGAGGGTTTTATAGTCTCACTCGAACAGAAGAAGATGCCGGTGGCGAAGTACCAGTCATGTTACTCGGCTTTAATGGTGACGGGGAAGAAAGCAATCTTGCGTTGCAGCAAACGAGTGAACTAGAAGCGATCGCTTCAGATGGTCGGATCCGCTGGTTGACCGCAGGCGATGCGCTTTCCTTAGAAGGCGAGACCTATCTAGGCAGCGGCACCTGGCGATGGCTGATGTATTCGGTGTTGTTGATGCTGCTTGTTGAAATGGCTGTCCTTGCATCCAAAAAACAAGAAGCCTCCGAAGCAGGAGGTGTCACAGCATGAATGCAATCGCACGCCTACTAGGTATTAAATCCACCGATGAGATTGACCACATTGAAATGAAGTTCGCCGCTTGGTGGAGCGAAGGACGGCCTGTGCTGGTTCTGCTGGTCTGTCTCGGACTGGCTGCTCTGGGTGCTTTCTTCTATTACCGTTATCAAAACGAGCAGCCACTTGAAAAGAAAAAGCGGCGGCGTATTCTGCTAACCGTTTTCCGTAGCGGATTATTGGCCATTGTTGGCTTCATTTTGGCGGAGCCAATTGTTTCCGTTTCGCTCACCGAACACCCCCGGCCAATACTGCTCATGCTCTTTGATGGCTCAGACAGTATGAATCTGGTGGACGAGTTGTCTACGGAGCAGGCCGATGCACTTGATGCGATGACGCCGGACAGTATCAACCCTTCCGAGCAAACTCGGCTAGAGCTTCTCAACCACGCTCTCAAAAACGGTGCGTTATCCGAAGCTGTCGGAAACTTACATGAGAAGTTTGATGTTCGCTATTATTCAACCGATGAAGGGCACTCCATTAAAGAGCTCGGACAACAGGACGAGACCAAGGCATTGGAAAGTGATCTGACCGCCGAAGTTCAAACAACCGCCATTGGGAGTTCGCTGGACGAGCTTAATCGTCGGCATGGCACGCGACACCTGGCTGGTGTCGTTGTGGTAAGTGACTTTGGGCAAAATGCCGGTAATCCAGCACTGACTTCCGCTGAACAGCTCGATGTCCCGGTCATCGCAACGGGTGTGGGTCCTCAGGAAGTGATTGATGTCTCCATCGCCTTACAAGCCCCGCTCGTCCTGAAGCAAGACGAAAACACCTCGCTTTCCGCGACATTGCGGCAACAAGGAGCCACCGGCTCAAGCGTTTCCATCCAGTTGTTCCAAAGACGTTTGGGCACGGCGACCGACGCAGTTCTCGAAGCCGAAAAATTACCGATCGGCACACCGGTGGTTGCTGTGCTGGAAGAGGGAACTATCGATGTGGACCTGCCGTATCTACCTGAACAATCGGGCCGATTTGAAGTCATCGCTGAAGTGAGCGGACTGCCTGGTGAAGTCAGCTCGAGAAACAATGAAGCCCAGCGGGAAGTCATCATTCGGGACGAATCGTTAAATCTGTTTTTCGTTGAGCACGAGCCAACCTGGGAATGGCGATTTGTCAAAGAAGTCTTCCACCGTGACCCTTTGATTGGACACGAAGGATTTCGGACGTTTCTACGATCTGCGGACTTTAAGGTCCGACAATCAAACGACCTGTTTGTAGACCGTCTGGTAAGGCCGCGAGATGAATTCTTTGCAAACGACGTCGTTCTAATCAGCGACGTTCCCAGCGAAATGCTAACCACCCCGTTTCAAGACCAGCTGGTCGAATACGTGGAACGATTCGGAGGCGGCTTGGTGATCATCGCCGGTCCACGCTTTAGTATCGGAGCACTACAAGGCACACAATTGGCTGACATGCTTCCGGTAGTTGTCGATCGATCGTTACGGCCCAAGCCCTCCAAGTTCCAATTGTCCTTCACGCCTCAGGCAGAAAACAATCCCTTTGTAAACCTTGGTGATAACCCTGCACAAAACGATCTCGCCTGGAATAACATGGGCAACCTTCCATGGTACCAGCCTGTATTACGTGCTCATCCATTGGCCACCGTCCTGGCAACTCACCCGGCCGATAAAACGGTGGACAATACCGACTTACAACCAATCATCGCCACTCGCCGGTACGGCAAAGGGGAGGTCGTTTATATCGGCTTTAATGAGACCTGGCGGCTACGACGTAAATATGGCGAACGATTCTATCGCCAGTTTTGGGGCCAGATGATTTACCGTCTGGGCCTCGGTCGCGCATTGGGACAACAAAAACGGTTTTCACCAGCTACGGATCTCTCCACTTACCAAACCGGTGAACGGGTTACCGTTACTGTGGAAGCTTATAACCGCAATTATGAAAACCTCGAAGAAACAAACTTGAAGGCACGCCTGTTGCGACAAACCGCCGCCGGCTCTCAGCACATTGATGATCTTTTGATTCCGTTGGCCCGTGATAATGTTGTTTTTGAAACTTCAATTCCACCACTCGAATCGGGGCTATACCGACTGCTGGTCATGGACCCCGAAACCAACGAAGAATTCGAACTTGGCTTTGAAGTCACAACTGCTTCTCGAGAGAGATTAGATGTCGTCAGGAATACATCGCTACAAAAGCAAATGGGCGATGTCACCGGCGGGCAGGCTTGTGAATTGTATGAGCTGCCCGAAATCCTCAATCAGTTAGAAGCTCAGGATATTAAACAATACACCGAACGCCAGCTACCACTTTGGAACACCTGGTTGATCCTATTACTGGTCCTTTTGGTTATGCATGCCGAATGGCTCGCACGAAAACTTAGCAACTTACGTTAGTCTCAAATCATGGCAAATCTATCACCCTTACATCGTGGCATTAAGCGAGTTCGACGCTTCCGCAGCGTTGCGCGATTGGGTTCTGGCTTTGCCCAGTGGATTACGGCTGCTGGCTGGCTTTTGTTAATTACGTTTGGACTCGATTGGCTAACCAAGATGGATTCCGTAGAGCGAATCGTCCTGCTTGCGCTCGAAGCCATCGTGTTAGTTTGGTTGTTCAAAAAGCATCTGCTGCCGGCACTCGCTGTACGCGAAAACCTGATAGGACTGGCCGCTCAAATCGAAATGCACCACGATGTGCATTCGGATCTGGTAGCTGCTTTACAATTCAATGATTCTGCGGCGAGCCAATATGGTTCGGATGAACTACGAGGTCGCGTGGTCGAAGACACCGTGAAGCTCAGTGCTAACATCGACTACCTGTTTGGTTTCTCTCGGCCGGAACTATGGAAAAGTCTGTTGCGCGGTGTGGCGACCGTTGGTATCGTCATCGCCGTTGCATGCTACGTGCCGGATTACTTCAATATCTTCCTGAAACGCCTAACTCTGCAGCAAGAGGCCTATCCGACTAAAACGGTAATCCTCTCTCTGGAAACAGTGGAAGCAAACGCTGTTGTGGGACGTCCTGTTACCTTTGTCGTACGAGTGGATAACAGCAAGGTCGTGCCTCAAGCCGGTATCCTGACGATTCATGGAAAGAATGATGCTGAGTCCGAGCTGGCGCTACTGCCCGGAAGCAATCCCGGCGAGTTCACGGTGACGCTACCTCGCGTGATTGATGAATTTGAAGTTTCTGCCACCATCGGTGACGATGTTCATCCGCGAACTAAGATCAACATTCTGCAAGTACCTCGTGTCGAGCTGGCAATGAATGCTGAGATACCTCAGTATGCGGTCGAATCCTTTAACGTCAAATCGACGGGCGGCCGGATTCAAAGCGTGCTTGCCGGCTCTAATGTGACTCCCTCGCTCACCGCCAGCAAGCCACTTCAAAGCGCCACAATGTTGCTTGGGGAAGAAGAATTTGAGTTAGTAAAGAAAGAAAATGCCTGGGTGATGCCGGTCGATGACCATCCCCTCATAGGTGTGGAATCGACCACTAAATACCAAATAAGCGTTATAGATACCGATGGAATAAGCCCTGATCGGCCTATTACAGGTATTTTGCAGGTGCGGCCTGATCAAAATCCACGGATTGCTGCCGCCACCGTGATAAACTTAGTATTGAGCGGAGCAGCTCCAAGGATTAAATTCCGAGCTATCGATGACTTTGGAATCGATGCTGTTACCGCAGACATAACGATCACTCGCGTCGGAATGGATACCAGCGATGACACGATTACCAAGATGATTAACGAGTCGGATGCTCATGCCAAGTTGGTCGACGATATCGTCCCCATAGATCTTGCTGAGTTTGACTTAAACATTGGTGATACTGTGTTGGTCACATTACAGGTAACAGACTACCGTGGCCAGCAAGAGGGTATTACCATTCCATCCGACCCGATTGAGTTTACGGTAACGAGTCGAGCTAACTTCCTGGCAGCAATGCGGGATATCGATTCAGAAACCGATGACAAACTCGATCAGATTATTAAAGCCCAATTAGGGGTTGGAGAACGCCAATAATGAGTCGCTTCATACATCTGTCTCTCGTAGTATTATTCGTTTGTAACTGCTCCATTGCCGCGATGGCACAACAGCAGCCTCAGGCAGCTCCGTCCTTAGCGGATCGCCTGCAAATTGATCGTTATAAGGTCAACCAACAACGGGCACGCGATCTAACTGCTGACTTGTTGTCCATTCTTGTCGATCGCCAGCTTCAGCAGCTCGAAGACAACCGTCTCATGGACCTGCCGCTCTATGAAGACCTCAAGTCCATGCGGGGACGCATGGGTGATCTCGCCGCACAAAAAATGCCCGATGTCATCGAACTACTCGTTAGTGCCGACATCGCCCGGCCTACCGAACGACAGGAAATCATGACGCAAGTCCACGGACGCATGCGTGAAATTTTGCGAGACCTTCTGCGTGAACGTGAACGCTTACGTCTTCGTCGCCAACAAGCCGAGCTCATCGAAAGAATCGGCGAAATCGTTCTACAGCAGCGAGCCACGCTGGATAATACGCTTACACTTTCAACCGCACAGGAACAACTCGTTCTAAGCACGATTGACTCTCAAAAGAACGTGACCGTTCTCGTCGACGCATTTGACGAAACACTCGAACTCGTTGAAGACTGGACAGGCGAATTAGGAAAGCTGGCAAAAGAATGCAGCACTGTCCTGAAGGAACACGAAGTTCACAAACTACTTAAGCAAGCGGAACAAGAACTGGAAGCAACCAAATTTAATGATGCTGCCAAAACGGAAAAGGAAGTAGTTACCATCCTAGAAAGCATCCTCCTGAAAATTCGCCGATTCGAAGACCCGGCCTGGATCGATTCCGATGCCACGAATGCTGCCGAAGATATTCTCACAGCTCAGGAAGCGCTCAAGGAAGAATTGGAGACCGTTGATGCCGACGACGACGTAAAAATTGACGAGCTTGTACAGGCACAAAACCTTATTCGAGAAAAACTCCAACGCCTTGAAAACCTTGTTGCTAACGATGAGAACGCTTCTGAATTAATCGAACGAGCTCAGGAAGCTGCCATGGAAGCCCGTGAAGAGATCTTCGAAGGTGAAATCGAAGCGGCGATGGAAGAGCAGGACGAAATCATTGGTACGCTGGCCGAATTGCAGGAGCAACTTGATACGGCCACCAACTTGCTTGACCCTGATCTGTCGTCGGAAGAATACACCGAAATCGCCGAGGCATTAGAGGAAACCCGTAGCAAACTAGAAGCGGCGGATGACCTTAACGATCAAGCTGCCAGCGAAATCGCTGAAGAACAAGTTGCTGAAGCGGCTGAAACCGAGGAGCAAGTGGCAGACGCCACTGAAGAAGCGGTAGCTCAAGCAACCGAAGCTAATTTACCCGAATCTGTCAGCGAAGCGGTCGAAGAAGCCAACGAAGCTGCGGAAGATGCTGCCGAAGCGGCTCAGGATGCAAAAGATACGGCAGGCGACGAGGAAAAAGGTGAAGAAGCTCAAAGCGATGCCGCAGAAGCCGTGTCGGAAGCAGGAGAAGAAATCAAAGAAGCCATCGGACGTACCAAGGAAGCCGAAGAGGAGGCTCGCAAGAATGCTCTCGCTGCAAAACTTGGTGAATTGAATCGAGCAGTCGATACACTGGAACGTGCCGCTGCCGAAGCTCGCGATAATGCCGAACAACTTGCAGGTGAGGATACACCGAGTGACGAAGACAATAGTGCCATCCAGGATGACTTTGAAACGACCGCTGAGCTGGCCAAGGAGGTTGCAGAAGGTGCTGAGAATCTCTCGCCCGAAGCCACAGACAAACTCAGTGATGCCGCTGAAGCTTCCGAACAGGTCGCTGATGCGATTGGTGAAGAAACTGCTAATGAACCAGAGTCTCGACAAGAGAATTCTGAAAAGGCCAAAGAGGTCGCTGAACAATTAGAAAACGCCGCCAACGCGATCCGCGAAGAAGTTGCCCAGACAGCTCAAGAGCTTATTGAGGAACTTCAGGAACAACTCGCCGAAGTGAACGATGTTCAAGAAGACTTAAATGCTTTGTCCGAATTGGACAACCCAACATCAGAACAAATCGCTCAAGTGGCCGAAGAGACATTGAAATCGCTTCCCGATGCCGGCGAAGCATTGCAACAGGCTGCCGAGTCTGCCGCTGAGCAGGAAGCAGGCAATACGGATCAAGCTCCCATGCCTGCACAGCCTGAAGATGGGAATGAGCCCGCGGGGAACGAGCCTGCCGGTGACGAACCACAAGAAGGAAGCCCGGAACAAGCCGATCCTCAAAATGATGAGCCAAACGCTGGTGACGAAGATCCCGCCGAGCCAATGGGAGATAACGCCGATGATCCTGCTACAAACCAGGAACGACAAATGCTTCAGGCTGAAGTTCTGGCGGATATCAAGGAAGAGAAGATCCAACAGGAATTGCAAATGGCTAACTTCCTGGCTCAGCTCGCGGAACAAGGTAAAGAATCGGCTCAGGAGTTGGCCGAAATGAGAGATCAACTCGACTCAGATGATCCTCATAAACCTAACGCCAATGAATTGTTCAATGCTGTCATGGAGCAAGCTGAAGCATTGGCAGGAATTGGTCAATTGGCTGCCGAGATTGCTGATCAGGAAACGATTGCTAATGAACCCATTGTCGAAGCTTCTGAACTGGCCGAAGAGTTGACTCAGAACAACCCTATGGAGGAGCCCCAACTGGCATCCGCGGAGCCTACCGAAGCGGGACAGCTTCCCACTCCTCCTGGTACTGAGCCCATGCCGGCCGGACAACCTATGCCTAGTGGTGAACCAATGCCCGCCGGCCAACCCATGCCAGGCGGCGAACCAATGCCTGCGGGCCAATTGCCAGAGCCTCAGCCTATTGCTGAAGCCGGCCCTCCCAACGACAGCTTTATTCCTGAGGATGCATTGAAGACTGCGGAATTGATGTCAGGGCAGGACCTCAGTGAAGAACTAGCCGAAGCAGAGCTGCCGGAGCCTGGCGGAGAACCAGCTGCTGGTGGCGAACCCATGCCCGGCGGTGAACCGATGCCGGGTGGTGAGCCCATGCCAGGCGGTGAACCAATGCCCGGAGGTCAACCGATGCCCGGTGGCGAACCTATGGAGGGCGGCGAGCCCATGCCAACTAATCAAGCTCAATTAGGTGCCGCTACCGCCGAAGGTGGTGCAGCCAGCCAAGGAAAGCTTGGAGCCTCGGAAAATGAAGCTCCCAAAGACGGTCCAGTAGAAGCTGTCGAAGCACAAACGGACAATGATTCACGAGTGCCCGGCGGTCGTGATGGTGACGCCGATGCTGCCCCTATCGGAGCTCCGAAAGCTCCCTGGGTCGCCGCTTTACCTAAGTCTGTACAACAAGCCATTAAGTCTCGGACGAAACGCACATTGCCTGCGGGCTATGAAGAGCGCCTAAAGAAGTACTTTAACAGCATTAAATAAAGAGCGTGGTAGGAACCACTTACACCTTAGATTTTGGAAACCGAAGATGTCGGACGAAAACCAAACAACCAATGACGGAGATGTCGTCGCTGTAGAAGCCTGGTCAAAAAAGTGCCAGGATTTGAGAATCGAATTGCAGAAGTCAATCATCGGGCAGGATGAAGTGATTGAGCAGGTATTGATTGCAATCCTGGCTCGTGGCCATGCTTTGTTAGAAGGGGTGCCCGGACTTGCGAAGACATTGATGATTTCATCGATTGCCGAGGCGCTGACACTTTCCTTTCATCGAATCCAATTCACGCCTGACCTGATGCCGTCTGATATCACCGGTACCGACGTGTTGCGGGAAGACCCAGTTACCAAAGAACGTGAGTATTCTTTTGTTCAGGGACCAATTTTCGCCAACATGATTTTGGCGGATGAAATCAACCGAACACCGCCTAAGACTCAGGCTGCGATGTTGGAAGCGATGCAGGAACGAATTATTTCTGCCGGTGGTAAAACCCATAAGTTACCGGCACCGTTCTTTGTTCTGGCAACGCAAAACCCGCTCGAACAAGAAGGTACCTATCCTCTACCTGAAGCCCAGTTGGACCGCTTCCTGCTCTACATCAAAGTCGGTTATCCAACCGCTGCCGAAGAATGGGATATTGCTCGTAAAGTCTCTGCCGGAGCTTTGGGTGGCATTGAGTCCATCATTTCAGCAGAGGAGATCATTGAAGCACAGGCACTCACTCGCAGAATGCCTGTCTGTGATCAAGTACTTGGATATGCTCACGCATTGGTTCGAGCCACTCGGCCAGGCACGGAAGAAGCTCCTGACTTTGTCAACGAATCCGTAGGCTGGGGTGCAGGCCCTCGTGGAGTGCTATCACTGATTTCCTGTGCAAAGGCCCGAGCGTTGCTCAAAGGTCGGTACCATACAAGCGTCGAAGATGTACAAGCTGTTGTTTTGCCAGCACTTCGTCACCGTATCGCCCCGAACTACGCTGGTATGGCAGCCGGACTCGATAGCGAAAAGCTCCTCGAGCTACTATTGGAAGCCGTCCCTGCTGATCAGACCTTTGCTGAACCCGCCGCAGTCTAGTTTGAGCACTCAATGTCTTCCGCCATTCTCAACAAATACATTCGCCCCGAAGTGCTGAGCCAGCTTAGCCGCTTCAAGCTAAACCCTCGACAACTCGTCGAAGGGAATTTAGCCGGTGCACATAAAAGCCCGTTTCATGGGTTTGCCGTTGAGTTTGCCAGCCACCGCGAATACGTTCCAGGTGATGACATCCGTCACCTCGACTGGAAGGTTTACTTCCGGCACGAACGGCACGTGATCAAGCAATATGAGATGGAAACCAATCTCAATTGCCATGTCGTTTTAGACGTTTCCGCGTCGATGCGTTATGGAGAAGAGGAAGAACAGAAGCTTCTTTATGGCTCACAAATTGCCACCACGTTGGCTTATTTAGTGGTAGAGCAGTCTGACCGCGTCTCTTTAACGACCTTTGATAACAAGTCTCGTGGATATCTCGCTCCATCCAATAACATGGGGCAGATTATCCGGATGACTGAATCTTTGGATCAGGTAAAGTCCGTCAACAAGACAAATATTGCGCGGACGCTTGGGGAGATTTCCGCCAAGATCGGTCGCCGTAGTATTGTCGTCGTCATCTCTGATTTTCTGGTTGAGTTAGACGATCTGGACGATGCCTTACAAAGGCTTCGCTACGACAACCACGAAGTGGTTTTAATGCATGTCATGCATCAGGATGAATTGAATTTTGATATTGATGGAATGGTTCGCTTTATTGGACTGGAAGATCCAGATCAGCTTCTGACCAGGCCGTATGATATTCGTGAAGCCTATCTGGAAGCGAAAGATCGTTTCATGGTGGAATTCAATCAGATTTGCGATGCGAACCGTTGTGAGTACCTGCTTTGCGA
>CALKCC010000012.1 GCA_938082855.1 uncultured Pirellulaceae bacterium
TCCCATTTCATCGGCTAGGATTCCAGCAAATCGAGAGTACAGAAATGCGACACCTTCAAATTGGTAGGGAAACGGTTCAAACGGAAACCGCAAAGACTCGGTAGCTGCAATTGATTCCAACGGTGGCTGCAACAGGTAATACAACCGGTCTTCAAGCTTAATAATGTCTCGCGGAGGAAGCACTCTAGTCCTTCCCTTACTCTTTTTAGCAGCCCCATCCTGCTTCGGCTTTGGTCGCCGCTTTCTGGCGACTTCTGATCCAGACTCCGATTCCTGTTTCTTCTCAGCCTTTCTGGCAAACGACTCCCAATTTGCAGATTCCGGAAATGCAAACCCCAACACCTTTACTCGCGGTGATTTCACAGGGATCGAAATGACTGGAGGCGAAGTGACCTGCCAGTCGAATTCGAACGACTTAATGACCGGGTCGCGTCGTAAGGCTGTCTGCCAACCAGTGGCATAAATCTCAACTCCTGGCAACAAAGTCTCGGCGCCGGCCAGCTTCACCACATCCGGATTCGCCCAGGACTCGACTTCAGGTAGATCATTGGCGTTTTGCGCAGCCGCTCGTAATGCCAGTTTGTTTCCTGACACGTCACGGTGACTCTCGTTAGCTTGCCACTGAGCCAAACTCGATCCCTTTCCTCAACTGTTTTTATCTAAAGGATTTATCTAAAAGATTTGTCTGAAAGCGTTCACCACGAAACGAAGCACTCTAGCTCCGTTTCTAAAACTTCACCGGACGATTTAAGCCGCACGCGCTCCTCGTTGTGCTTCCTCTACCGCCTCACGGATACGGCTAAAGGGTTCATCTAAATCAATCGTCTCCACAAATCGCCGTACGTATCTTGAGAGCGTTTCGACCTGAGCTTCAAACTGCCTGGCGACGCCAATGGAAAATCCCTCGACCTCAAATCCCAATAACGCCTGTCGCTCGGTCGACTCGACTTCCGTCTTTAACAACGCCACAGGCAGTTGCGTCAAACCTTGAACGGACAACGTTTCATGTTGATCTGCAAATACAACACTTGGCTTCAAGGCTGCTTTATCGATTAATGCTCGGGCTATTAATTCTCCATAGATGAATGGAGTCAGTGACTGACCATAGAGAATCTGCTGAGCCCGATTGGCGCGGACAGGAGCAGTGCAATGGAATTCCAATGGCCGACCTCCCATATTCAGTACGAGATATCCGCCAATACACCCCGCGTCACCACCGTCAACCACAGTCAAAAATCCCAAAGAAATTTGACTCTTAGATTCACTCACCGACATACAACTCCTAAGTCTAATAACCTAAGTTGCCGCATTTACCGAAACTCAATTTCCAGCAATACCCAAACCACCCGTTTTAACAGCGGGTGTTAAACAACTTTGCCCAATAGTTCGGACAATGAGCCAAGAGGACTTTATAGAAAAGTCGCAATAGAAAAGTGCACAATCGCCGTAGAATTCAAGAGCAATCCGGCGAAGAGCGGTCAGCCATCAGAGGCTTCAATCTTAAAAGCAGATCCGAGGTGTGTTGAGAGTATAGATGATCCGCATCAGGCACGACCTGCACGGTAACCTGACTGGTTACGTCCGCGCGTCGAACTAACTCAGGAATTGAGTCATCTAAACCGGCAAACGCCACTCCACCAAACTGCAATTCATGACCGCCGTAGATAAAGTCGGTTGGTAACTGAAGACCATCAAGCAATTGCTCGATGTTGTATTTCTCCTGCGGACCGTACTTATCCAAATATGATGCAGCTGTCATGAGAAGCGGAAAGGGAACGGTCACGTCCACTAACTTCTGGGGGCTACCCGCCTCCATTGCATCTCTGGCATTTTGAATTGACTGCTGAAACTCAACACTCTGTTGCCCCTGCGAAAATGCCTGATAGGACAGCCGTGGCGGTGAAATTGCAATTACCTGACGCAACGAGGGCAACGCCTGAAGCGATTGCGGAGAACGGTGAACTTGGTAATAGAGAGCCTTGATAGCACCTAGACTGTGCCCCAGCAGAATCACTCGCTGATAACGCTCGTCCGCCCAGGCCAACCACGCGTCCAAGTCTTCCAAGCACTGCTCGACTCGCTCATAGGCCGACCCCAATCGACGAACGCCCATTCGACTCATACCGGTATAGCAATAGTCATGCCCACGTAAATTGACGCGTAAACAATCGCAGCCCCATTCGGCGACAGCCTCGGCAACTTCTGCCATCATTCGGCTACCGTAAAAATTACTACCGACACCGTGCAGACAGAGGACCAGCGATCGTGAAGTGTTGTCGCTGGAATGCTGATGCGACTTCAAAGTCGCTGCTTTACTCCATGCCCCATCGAGCCGAACTCCGTCAGTGGTTTGGACTTTCACAAGTTCGACAAGCATGGTGTTCCAATCGATTAGCCGAGCGACCGTTGTATGAGCATCAATAAAGTAGGGTGAAATGCATTTGGAGGGACTACCTCCGATTTACATCCTCGACTCAGTAGTTGTTGCTGTATCGGTTGCAGCGACCAACCACGCCGGAGCTTAAGAAGCGTCTTTCTCTGCCAACTGAGAAAGAACCTGCAGGACGCCGTTGAGATGGGCTAGTCGTGGTCCGTAGCGATCGACGAATTCCTGTAACATATAGTCGCTATCACGTAGAGAGTATTCATTCTCATCTACTTCGTTGGTGAGTGATTGCAGGAATTCATTTTGGACGTCGCTTAAAACGTCCACCGCTTCCCGGCAACTACGAGCCAATTCAGGATTGGATTGTTTCCAGCGTTCGAGTTCGGTTTGCCGAGCCTGTTGTTGCAGTCGTCCCTGTTGAATTAACTCCTGTAACAGGTCATTGGTTTTATCCTGCTGAGCGATCATGCGTCTTAGCAGGGCAACGGTCAGAGACCCTTCCTGGGACTTATCCTGAGCAGGTGCGTCGTTGCCACCTGTGGAGGCTGTAACATCGATACTACTAAACATAGATTGCAATTGTTTATTTGGATCGTCTGTCATGTCTACTACCTCAAAAGAGCTAATTTCGTCCTGTCTTTATTCTTGTCAGAACGGCTGTCTAAATCAACACGGATTCAAATCCTGCCTACTCGTTAAAGTCGCCCCGACTTACTTCAAAGACTCGGAAATATAGTATTCAACCACGCTCATAGTTTCCGGCGACCGCTTGTAATGGGACCTAAATCAAGATAGTTTAAAGGGTTTAGACAACCTCGATACAAGCCGGATATATGCGCTTAATTCCGACGCTTCCTTATACAGGCTGCGTCGATATAACGCACGCATTTGGTAGACAACCGGTAGTGATAACCTGTTCATTGCCCACCTGAATAAACCACGAGTAACCGAGACAGAACCCTAGCAACGAAGTACCCCGGAAATACCTATGAGTGACGCTAACCAGGAACAACTTGCCCAACAAGTCACAGACGCAAAAGCACGACTGGATGCACATACCTATGAAATGGTGCAGTGGCATTTTCATGAATCAACTGGCAGTCCTTTTTGGCTACAGAAGAAAGCCGAACTGAGTTTCGACCCACTAACAGAAGTTCAGGGCTTCGACGATCTAAAGAAATTCCCTTTGTTTGAAGACGAATGGTTGCGTGGTGGTCCGGTAAATCGCTGGATCCCTAAGGGCCTTGAAGGACAACCCACCTTCGTATTCGAAACCGGTGGTACGACAGGGATTCCTAAAAGTCGAGTCGTCATTGAAGACCACCGTCTTGATTATGAGATGTTTAGTGAAACGCTACCTGATGAGTACTTTCCCAAAGGAGCCAATTGGTTAATGTTGGGCCCCTCAGGTCCTCGTCGACTCCGACTGGCAGTCGAGCACCTGTGTCAACATCGTGGCGGCATCTGTTTCTGTATCGACCTGGACCCTCGCTGGGTGGTCAAGGTGATTAAAAAGGGCTGGATGGAACATCTGGAAGAATACAAAAAGCATTGTATTGATCAGGCGATCACTGTCCTCACTGCAGGACACGACATCAAGTGCATGTTCGCCACTCCGAAGTTACTCGATCAATTAGCTAACGCTTTGGAAGAACGAGGAACAAGTCTTCCGGAAATCGGCATCACCGGAATCTTTTCCGGAGGAACTGAATTCACTCCGCAATGGACACGTTACTGTGTGGAAGAACTCTTCGGTGGACCTGCAGAAGAAAGCGGAGTCTACATGACTCCTACCTACGGAAACACACTGATGGGTCTGGCCTGTAGCGAGCCTGTCACCAAAGAAAACAAATACAAAATCACTTACCATGCTCCTCAACCCCGAGCTGCCACAGAAGTCGTCTCGTTTGACGACCCTAATGAGCTCGTGGGATATGGTGAAACCGGTCGTGTCAAACTTACGACGCTGACTAAAGAATTATTTATTCCCGGTTTCCTGGAGCGTGATGAAGCAGAACGAGAAGAGCCCCACGAAATGTACCCGTGGGATGGTGTCTCGGGCGTCCGTCCCTACCATGTGTTTGCTAAAAGCACGACTGTCGGCGTTTACTAAGATTCGTGAAGGAGCCCATGACGCTCCTTTTCGATTTCTGCTCACTACCTAATTAAAGTCATTATCCAAAGAGGAGATAACTGTGGTAAATATTCCCGTCATTCGCTGGGGTGAAGAATATGAATCCCTGGAAACACAGGAACTAATCCACCATGCCACGGGTGAAGTCATCGGTACGCAGAGTATGGCTAACGGTGGACTCATTACTCGAGACATGCGCAAAGCTCAAAAAGCTCGGGATACCCTCAAACAGTTTTCAATCGATGAGCTCGTTGAAAAAATGGGGAAAGCCGGTGACCTGTTTGTCAATGGAACGCTTTCGATTGGCGGTTCCGAACAGACCCCGCAAGACTTCGTTGTCCAGCAGTCTGCCACGACCGGATTGCCTGAACATATGGTTGAACTTGGCATGTCTAAAAATGCATTCGTCATGAATAACATGGGACGCATCATTGACTCGCTGACACGTGGCCTGCCTCTGGACATCCTGAGTAAGGGTTGGGGTAAAGAAGACCGCGGAATCCCTGTCAGCTTCCAGTGTCAAACTCCAATTCTGGCTGCCGTCCTTCCGTCCAACTCCCCCGGTGTCCACACGCTTTGGTTACCTGCCGTGCCGCTCCAAATCGGACTCGTGCTCAAACCTGGTCAAAAAGAACCATGGACTCCTTACCGAATGTTTGCTGCGATGGAAGCTGCCGGAATCCCTAAAGAGATCTGGTGTCTCTATCCTGGAAGCGGAGCTGAAATCGGTTCGGCTGTCCTCAGCAAATGTTCACGTGCCATGATCTTTGGTAGCAAGCAAACGGTCGACAATTACAAAGGAAATCCAAAAGTTCAGGCTCACGGACCGGGATTCTCGAAAATCCTGATTGGTGATGACTGCGTTGACAATTGGGAAGAATACATCGACTTGATCGTAGAGAGTATTTTCATCAATGGTGGTCGTGGTTGTATCAACACGTCCAGCATCTGGGCTTCGCGGCACACCGAAGAAATTGCTCAGGCACTGGCCGAAAAACTGGGGCCTGTTGAAGCCCTGGCACCGACCGATCCTAATGCTGGTTTAGCAGCGTTTACGATCGATGGCATGGCGACCGCTATTTGGGATTCCATCAAGGATGATCTTGAGGAAGACGGAGTCACCCATGTGACTGCCCAATACGGTGACCGCTTAGTCGAAAAAGAACTATGCGGCTACATTCGACCAACGATCGTACATTGCAAGAGTCCGGAAAACGCCATTGCCAAGAAGGAATACATGTTCCCGTTTGCCAGCGTGGTTGAGTGTCCGGAAGATCAGATGTTACGAACGATTGGGGAAACATTGGTCTGTACCGGTATCACAAATAATGAGTCACTTCGTCAGCAATTGATCGATTGCACAGACATCGATCGACTCAATCTGGGACCTGTCCCAACGACGAAGCTGAATTGGCTACAACCTCACGAGGGGAACATCATCGACTTCCTGTTCCGCAATCGAGCATTTCAGGTACCTGAAGAGCTGTTGTAATACTCCCCCATCACTGAACCTCATCAAACCCAACATGTCTGACAGGTGTGTTGGGTTTTTACTAAGAGCCCCAAGACTATGGATTTTTTAAATCTGGATTGTCCAACCAATATTCTGTTCGGCGCTCAGACGTTCGAGCAGTTAGGGGACGCTGTTGCAGATTGGGGATGCCAGCGGGCAATGATCGTCAGTGACCCGGGAATTGTGGCGTTAGGTTACCCGGATACTGCTTCGCAGTTACTAAACGCTCAGGGGATCGAGACAACGGTCTATACCGGCGTTCATGAAAATCCCTCTTCCGAAGATGTCGTTACTGGCGTCCAGGCCGCTCAGCAATTTCAACCTGATCTACTTATTGGCCTTGGTGGCGGTAGCTCCATGGATTGCGCCAAAGGGATGAACTTCGTTTACACCAATGGTGGTGCTATCCAGGATTATTGGGGGATCGGTAAAGCTACCAAAGAAATGCTCCCCATGGTCGCCATTCCGACCACAGCCGGTACTGGCAGTGAGACTCAGTCGTTTGCTTTGATCTCGGACGCCGAAACGCATGTCAAAATGGCCTGTGGCGACAAAAAGGCAACCTGTCGGTTAGCTATCCTTGATCCCGTCCTCACCGTCACACAACCCGCTCGGCTTACCGCGCTGACAGGTATTGATGCAATTGCCCATGCCATTGAAACCATGGTCACTACCAAACGCAACGAAAAGTCACTCGAGTACAGCCAACGAGCTTGGGAACTTCTAGCCAAAAACTTTCCCTTAGTCCTCGAAGACCCAGAGAATCTCGATGCTCGGGGCGGCATGCAACTGGGAGCCTGTCTGGCCGGCATCGCCATTGAAAATTCGATGTTAGGAGCTACTCACGCTCTGGCAAATCCACTCACCGCACACTACGGAATCGTACACGGCCAGGCCATTGCCACCATGCTCCCACATGTCATTCGCTTCAATGCCGAATCCATGGAGCAGGATTACAGCCAACTGGCGGCCTTGGCAGCCGAAAATGCTCCTTCAATTAGTAACCATGATTCCGAACAACTGGCCGATTTCATTTCAGGCTTAGTGCAGCAAGCGGGATTGGCTTTGGATTTAAGCTCGCAAGGTGTCGAAGCAGACAAATTGGAACAGCTAGCTGCTGATGCTGACAAACAGTGGACAAAGCAATTTAACCCTCGTACAGTAGAATCAGAAGACCTGCTCACGCTCTATCAGCAGGCCTTTTAATCCTTGCTCACGATCCAACCGCTGACTCAACCTACCGAGTACAACATGAAGATTTTCGCGAAAACTCCAATGCTGCTCAGTCTCGGGCTCGCATTCTTAACTCTGACCATCTTCGTCCAAGCCGCTGACAAATCAGAACCGACCGAGAAAAAGGTCGACAACTGGGAGTACTTCCGGGGCAACTCATTAAGCCAGGGAGTCGCTCAGAGTTTGTTGCCGGAAAAGCCCGAGTTGTTATGGGAATTTGAAGTCAAAGAAGGTGCCTTTGAAGTGACCCCGGCAATCGTCGATGGAGTCATTTATGTAGGTGACCTCGATGGAGCATTATTTGCTCTCAACCTCAAAGACGGGAAGCAGATTTGGAAGAGCACGATTGAAAGTGGTTTCGTCTCGTCAGTCGCCTATCGTGACGGCCAGATCTATCTGGGGGATTATGACGGAGTGTTCTATTGCTTCCGAGCCAAAGACGGAAAGAAGCTTTGGGAATATGAGACGGGAGCTGAAGTCAATTCGTCCGCCAATTTTTACAAAGAGCACGTACTGGTCGGTTCCCAGGATGCCACTCTTTATTGTCTGGCTGCCAAAGACGGTAGTCTGATCTGGAAACATGAACTGGCCGATCAGATTCGCTGTTCTCCGACCGTCGTCGGCGACCGAACGTTCGTCGCAGGGTGCGATGCCAAACTACATATCATCGATCTGGCTAAAGGTGAAAAAGTCACGGAAGTCGAACTCGATGGCCCTACCGGTTCAACTCCGGCCGTCCATGGAGACAATGTCTATTTTGGTACCGAAGGCGCATCTGTCTTTTCTATCAACTTCAAAAAGGCGGAAGTGGATTGGCAATACACCAACGAAGCGACAACGTTGCCTTATCGGTCGAGTGTTGCCATTCACGACGGAATTGTCATCATTGGTGGACAGAATCGATTCGTTCAGGCTTTTCAAACCAGCGACGGAAAAGAGATTTGGCAAAAGCAGATCCGAGGGCGTGTCGAAGCTTCACCGGTCATTGTTGGAAAACGAGTATTCGTCGCTGGCTCCAATGGCCGGCTCACTGCTTTTGAATACAAAACCGGAAAGCAAGTGTGGGAATTTGAAGCAGGCGGCGGATTCACCGGCTCTCCGGCTGTCTCGCAGGAACGCCTCGTGATTGCCAGCAACGACGGTAAAGTTTATTGCTTTGGAAAAAAATAAGACCGGTACACTCAGGATAAGTGATAATTAACCGGACTCTTGGACTCGTTGGTTTACAAATAGGTACCAAACAAACGCATGGCTGATTCAACAAAGACTGAAGTCGGAAGTTATTTCATCTCGAACTACCCACCTTTCTCACAATGGGAAAGTGATCAGTTAGATGAAGTGAAGACTGCCTTTGCAAACCCGCCGTTAGATCAGACTCCGCTGGGCCTCTACCTGCACATCCCCTTCTGTCGTAAACGTTGTAAGTTCTGTTACTTCAAAGTCTTTACCGACAACACCGCCCAGGACATTGAAACCTATGTCTCTGCTCTGTCTCGCGAAATTGAATTGGTGTCTCAGCAGGAAATCATGGGAGGGCGTCCCTTTCGATTTGTTTATTTCGGAGGAGGAACTCCTTCCTACCTAAGTTCCAAACAGCTTACCAGTCTGGTAGACAGACTACGTGCCAGCATTGACTGGTCTCAGGCTGAAGAGGTCACCTTCGAATGTGAACCGGGCACGTTGCAGGAGAACAAAGTAAAAACGCTGAAAGACTTGGGAGTCACTCGGCTCAGCCTGGGCATCGAAAATTTCAGCGACTCCATTCTGGAAGAAAACGGCCGAGCTCATCTCACCAAAGAAGTGTATCGCTCTTGGGAGTGGATTCAGGCGGCTGGTTTCTACAATGTGAATATCGATCTTATTTCAGGGATGGTCGGAGAAACCTGGGATAACTGGAAAGAGAATATCCGTAAGACCATTGAACTGGATCCCGAAAGCGTCACGATTTACCAAATGGAACTTCCGTTCAATACGGTCTACTCCAAAGACATTCTTGGGGAAGAAATTGAAACGCCTGTAGCCGACTGGGAAACAAAACGAGCCTGGCTAAATTATGCCTATGACGAATTGCAGGCGGCTGGCTACCACATCTCGAGCGCCTACACGATGATTAAAAATCCAGAGAAGGTAAGCTTCAGTTACCGCGATAACCTCTGGGGTGGATCTGATCTGCTAGCGACTGGCATTGCCAGTTTTGGTCACGCATCGGGTATCCATTACCAAAATCTTCCTGAGTGGAAGGATTACATCGGAGCTCTACTGGAGCGCAACGAATTGCCTCTGGGGCGAGCGTTCCGACCGACCGAAAATCAGAAGCTCATCCGAGAGATGATTCTACAACTCAAACGTGGGTATCTGGATGCTGGATATTTCCGTACCAAGTTTGGTGTAGAGATCACTCAAAACTGGTCGGCAGAATGGCAACAACATATCGACAACGGCATGCTCACGATCGAAGGTGATCGCATTGAGTTGACTCGCAAAGGCTTCTTGCATGCCGATGCACTACTGCCTATTTTCTTTGAACCTGAGCATCAGGGGGTCCGTTACACGTAATGGAAACCCTGACCTTTATGATGGGCGAATTCGAAGCGGAATTCCCTGTCGACCGGCTCTATGCCAAAAACCATATGTGGGCCCAGCGGACTGACGCAGGCACGCGATTTGGCTTTAGCGCCTACGCTGTCAGATTACTACAGGACGTCTATTTTCTGGACTGGTACTTTGACGCTCCAGCTCCTGTTCGATTCCAGCAGGAAATCGGTTCGATCGAAAGCAAGAAAGCCGAGAGCTCACTCTATGCTCCGCTCACCGGTGAATTGTCCCAGTTCAATCCGGCACTCTTAGCCGACCCTTCCGGGATTAATGTCGATAAGTACGACTCTGGCTGGCTATTTGAAATCATCGAATCGGATGATAACGAGGAGTCGCTGATGACTGCCGAAGCATACCTTGAGCACCTGACCAAAGTCTGGGAAGTCACTCAAAGAACGATCAAAGGACAGATGAACGGCTAAACATTTAAACAGTTAGACTATTAGACAGTTGGACAGTTGTTTGTGCTGTCAGCTGAGTGCCAAATCGAGTGCTCCAAAAACTGGCGTGAATTGTATTATTTGATTGAAATGCGATCTATTTCAATCAAGGTGCAGTGCCCCATGAGCAGTTTCAAGATCCAACTTTCAGAGAGATTTCGAAAGTTAAGTTTGTTTGTAAATAAATTTGTTGCGGGAGTCTCCGAGGACGACCGAAGCAAACATTGTTTACATAACACGTTGAGCCAAATCCAAAGGTCAACTAGTTCATGTGCCGCTAATTATGCGGAGGCGTGTAATGCGGAAAGTGATAAAGACTTCGTCCATAAGATGAAAATCGTGATGAAAGAGCTTGCTGAATCCAAGCAATGGTTGGCGCTGTTAGTTGGCCTACGCCTATTCAAGTCTCAGGGAAAGCTAGAGTCAGCATATAAGGAATGTGACGAACTGTGTGCAATTGTCTACTCTGCCATTCGCACAAAAGAGAAAAACATGAATAAAGGGAATCGTTAGTATGCCAATACCTTAACTGGTCAATTGGCGTACTGGCTTCTGCGATGCGGTTTATCCACCGAATCCTGAAAGGCAAAGGTGGAACGGATCCCCTCTCTTACTCTGCAACTCAGGCTTGCCAATTGTCTAATTGTCTAATTGTCTAACTGTCTAAATGTCCAATGTCACATGGTTAAATGGCTAATTGGTTAAATGGCTAAATGGCTAAATGGTTAACTGTCAATCTGTCCAACCACCTGGATCTGTTCACACTTTCCATATTGTCCGATTGCCTGAGTCATGAGTCGCTCTGGCCGAGTGTCAACAATCGTGTTTCCAGTCAGATTGATCTGACTAGCGTCACTGAGTTTGACCCCTTCTTTGATGCTGTTAATGAGCTGGTTGCCCGTTACCGTAATTCTCTGGGAGTTGCTGATTTCTAACAGCGGGTATCCAGACACTTGCCCCTCTTCGGCCTCATCCTCAAACGTACATCCATTAATGACCACATTCTGACTACCGGTAAGCAGAACGCCACAGCCGTACTTGGGTGTGTGACGACGGAAGAGATTTGAGCCGACGGTGATTTGACTACAATCTTCCAGCCACAGGTTTCGTTCAACGCAGGAGTAAATCGTATTTCCGGAAAGCACCACTCCATAGCAACCGGTCAAATGGACATTGTGTTCCTGGCTTCCAATCACATTACCGGTGATGGACCACAGTCCAGGTGGGCGAGATTCGTCAGGGGCTTCCAAAATACGAATATTGCAGCCTCCTGCAGAGTTTGTTGCCTGGATGGTGTTGGAGGCCACGGTCACTTCATTCACACTGGCTCCCTCTGCAGTCGTATCGATATAGATCTCAGCCGTGGGCTCTTCCTCGGCTCCATGAGAACGGAAATTGTTGTATTCGATGTCATTGCCTGTGATCTGTAGGTTGCGAATTTCAGATCGTTCGATACGAATGCCACCCTGGCGGTTATAGCTAATATGGTTGTCGCTAATGTTGATCTGATGCAGGTTCAGATCTTCCAGATAGACTCCCACGCCTGTGTTGAAGTAGATATGGCAGTGAGTCACAATCACATTGCGATTCCGTTCGACCAGATGAATGCCGTGACGGACTTCGGTAAGCAGTAGATTACGAAAGACCATTTGCATGGTCTTCTGGCACTCCACGCCATCTGCTTCTGGATGAGTTCCGGTAATCTTCATATCCGCCAAAATCGGCATGCGTTCGTTATGAATAACATCGTCACTCCGCGAACCTGGGTCGCCCGTTCCCCCGTGTGTCCCTAAAAAACGAAAGGCGGGACCTGCTCCATCCATCACGATCGTTGTCGCTCCAGCAGCCCCGGTCATTCCGAAAGGACCAGTGGCCGTCAAATCTATTTCGATCGTACGGGTAATTCGATAAGTCCCAGGAGGAATTCGAACGTGCCCATCTCCCTGTTCGATTGCATGCAGGATAGCCTCTGTATCATCGGTTTTCCCATCGCCCACCGCGCCAAAATACTGAATATTACTCATCGATCAATTTACCTAGCAGAATCACAAACGACAAAAAGCAACGTCGATTATAACGCGTTGGAAAGCGGGAAGATATAATTACGAATCAGAACACGAGCGAGAATCAGTTTGCCGGAATTCCCTGTCAACTTACCTGAGCTCTTATAAGTCCAGAGCATCCAGATCGTCGATCAGGGAATCCAGTGAATCGGCCGCTCCCACAGGCTCAGCCGGCTGCCGACGCTCCATACTAATCGTGCCGAAGTCGGCTTTCAGATCTTGCTCTTCGTCTTTCGCAACCGGAGACCGGCCTGCGAGCATTAGCTGTTCGTCGCGTTCACGGGCCGCAACGTCCTGAGCATCGGGAGCTCCAAACAGCAGAGAGAGATCAATTTTCAGTCCACCAGCATCAGAAGGAGCACCAGCGATGGCGGGCGTTTTATGTTGTGGAAACACAATTGCGTTTTCCGGGCACACTCGACTGCAAGCTGGGCAGCCTTTGCGGCAGTTATCCGGTTGGTCGACAAGAATCGTATCCACTTTATCGACACCATAGACGCCGAACAGGCAGAAGTCGATACACTCCATACAGTTGGTACAGCGACTGAAGTCAATCACTGGATACCAGCGCCGGGTTCCAGGATCCTGAACCTCGGTGACTCCTGTCTGACCGAGAACAGGCAAGGCACCGTCTGCTCCCATTGCCGTGTCGTTCACCGGTTCCAGAAATCGCTCTAAGGCTTCTTGATTCGCTTTCCCCTGAATCCATTCAAGCAGATCGGACTGAGCGGCAATTCGCAGAACTTCTTCAACGAATTCTGACGGCTCACTACTAGCTGCAAACTCGAGGCTATAGATTTTCCGATCCGGTATCTCCAACTGATCCAGAACTCGTTCTTTCTCGTCTTCAAGCTCATCTTCCAATTCGTCTTCGAGCTCATCGTCATCCTGAAGTTGACTTAGCAGGATATCGCCGGCGTGGCCACGAATACCATTGCGATCCAGGATCCAATGGCATGATCGAGTGTAAAGCCAGGAGATCATGATGAAATCACCATCGATCTGACTGAGGGTCTGATAACCTTCACTCTCCGGCTTCAGGTCATAAATATGCGGCATCACAATCACGTCCAACTGATCATGTTCTGCCAGTTGCGCGGCAACAGCCTCTTCCAACCCGCGTTTTTCCGGGTTACGGCTTTGACCTTTCGATAGGATGACTGGTAGTCGGGGCATTAGGGCTAGTCGAAAAAATAAAGACTTACTCGAGCTGAGATTAGCTACATCGTATTCTAATCATAATTAACGCGGCTAGAAACCAAGCAAATACCGCTACTCATGACTCGCGACGAATTCATGCGTTCTATTGCAATTCCTGGTCGACAGTGTCGTTTTCTTTAAGCGTTTTTCCAAAGGACAATCCTAGTCCTACGTAAACGAGTGTATCTGGATGCTGTTTTTTCCACTCGCCCCACGTCGTCCGCTCGGACGGGTAATTGGTCAATGGGATATCGGGTGCATCTTGTTCAAACCGTTTGCCGTCGTAAAGGAGCCATAAGGTTTCCCCGCTAAATCCGCCATTTCTAATTTCAGCTGTCGTTTCGGCGCGGTCGAATACTGCGACACATTGTGATTTATCGCAGTACGTGACCGTCAGCTTTTGGTCACCGAGATCATGGTGGACGATATGTTGGTCCACATCATTCATACCTCCGAGTAAATAGGCACATGCGTGTCCATCTACTTCGACACCAATTACCTCTTCTGAATCGGGAAATACAACCTGCTCCGCAGTGTAATACGTAGCGTCATAAATGCCTGGCTCGTCCAATTCTTCAGACGGGTTATCCGGCATCATCTCGGCCTCCATCGCCATCAATTCAGCTTCCGACTGTTCCGGGACTTCAGCCGGCCCCTTGCCGGCATCAAGCAAAAGCCAGATCAGTGTTGGGACCAGTAGAATTATCCCGGCTACGAGTAGCCAGCGATTTTGCCAAATGGTGCGTGGAGGTTGGTCGGCAGACTCTTCTCCAGATTCTGTTAAACTGTCTTCTTCGATCATGTAACTACTTTGAATGCCTTGAACTGTACCCACTCATCATACTCTTGAAGCATGTTGATTAGCAGTCCGATCATTCACTGCCTCTAATCTATTCGTGCAGGAATTACACCCGATGGCTCGTTGGCAAACATGTTTAAATACCTCCACAATCAAGACGACTGGATTGATGGAGAAGATTCGAGTGACTTCCGAAGCGGGATTTGATGCCATCGAATTATGGATCAATGATATCTATGAATACATCGGGCGAGGTGGAGAAGCAAAGGATATCGAAACAGCACTTGGCGACCACGGCTTAACCGTCCCGTGTATGATTGCACTGCGTGGCTGGGGAGAAGCCGTCGGTCCGGAATACCGAATCATGCTGGAAGAAGCCCGTCGGCGTATGGAGTTAGCTGCCCGTATCGGCGCACCACTCGTAGTAGCCACACCACCGCGTCAATCCTGTGATCTCACTCAGCTCACCGATCGCTATGGCGACTTGCTTCAAATCGGTCGGGAGTTGGGAATTCACCCTACGTTTGAGTACATAAGCTTTTTTCAGGGAGCACAAACTCTGGACGTAGCCTGGCAGGTCGTACAAAACGTGGGCGAGGACGATGCCACGTTGATCGCAGATGCCTTCCATACATGGAACAGTCCTTCCAGTGAAAAACTGCTGAAGGAAATTCCTGGCCACCGTATCAGTCATTATCACATTGATGACGGCAATCCAAATCTGCCCAGGTTTCAGCAAACAGACCCGGATCGAGTGATGATCGGAGACGGAGTCATCGATTTAGATGCAGAAATCGAGATGCTCGTAGAAATCGGGTATAACGGTATGATTAGCCTCGAATTATTTAATCAACAACTATGGGATCAAGACCCGCTAGAGGTAGCCCGACTGGGTAAGCAACGTCTAGATGCTCTCCTTCTATCTCACGTCAACTAAGCAAAGCTGAACAAACGTTTATGGACGCAACCACGATACAACTTGGCACACTGGACTATGTTATTTTCTTTGGCACACTCATCGGTGCCATGCTTGTCGGTATGTGGGCCGGACGTAAGGAAGATACCTCTGAAGATTATTTTCTGGCTGGTAAAGGCCTACGATGGTTCGGCGTTGCTGGCTCTATTTTTGGAAGTAACGTTAGTGCGAACCACATGGTTGGAATGATGGGCGTCGGGTTCAGTATTGGATTCGCCCAAAGCCATTTTGAAATCGGTGCGATCGGTGGTTTGCTATTCCTCTGCTTTGGCTTTTTACCCGTCTACCGAAAACTAAATCTCTATACCTTGTCCGAATACCTCGGGAAACGATATGACGACCGTAGCCGCGTTTGCTATGCCGTGATCATGATCGTCATCATGGCAGGAGTCCAAATGATTCCGGCGTTATACATTGGCTCGCGAACAATCTGTGAGCTAATGGGAGGTGATGCGATGATGCCCGAAGCAAGTGCGACCGTCGACTCTAACGAAGTAGAAGCAGCGAGTACTCCGCACCCGGATGCCGTCACAGTTGCCGATCAACTAAAGCCTGCTCCATCGATGAAAAAGGTCTCGATGCCGCACTACACGACCTTTGTCATTGCTTTGGGACTCATTGCCGGAAGCTATACGATATTGGGAGGACTGAAAGCTGTGGTTTACACAGATATCATCCAGTCCGTCTTGATGCTCATTGTCGGCATCGGTATCGCCATTCTGGTTTTCTCCCAGTTCAGTTGGGGAGAAATGGTCGCTGCCAATGAAGCGGCTGTTGCCGAAGGAGCAACCGATCGCATGTCGATCTATTTGCCGACCTACCATCCTCAACTTCCCTGGACGGGCGTCCTTACCGGACTCATGTTCATGCACTGTTTCTATTGGGGAACCAATCAATTCATCGTGCAACGAGCCCTTGGTGCCGTCAGTGATAAAGAGGCCCGCGTAGGTATCATCGCTGCCGGATTCCTCAAATTACTCATCCCATTTTTCTCAATCGGAACGGGTGTCTGTGCTTACTTCCTATTAACTCAGGAACCGGGAACGGACGTTAGCGGTATCGCACCTGACACCATTTTCCCGCGACTGGTGACTCGCTTCCTATCTCCAATCGGCTTAGGGCTGATCGGACTGGTAGCGGCTGGGGTTATCGGAGCCATACTCTCATCGATCGACTCGATGATGAATTCGGCGGCAACGATTTTCTCGGTCGACGTCTGGAAACGCTTTGTCAATCCGCAGGCATCTGACAAAGAACTCATTCTCGTTGGACGTATTTCAATTGTTGGATTGATGGTGACAGCGATCCTGATGGCACTGTTCATCATGGATCCCAATTCCACTGAGAACTTCTTTTTGCAAATCGCCGATTACCAAAACTATCTCACGCCAGGTCTATTAGTCGCCTTTATCCTCGGCATCTTCTGGAAACGTGGGACGGGAACGGCTGCGTTTGTCACCATCATCGCCGGTGTCGTGCTCTCCGGAGTCGTCGTCGAAATGTACAAGTCCGACATGCCCCGACCTCTCTATGACATTGCAATGGAGCGGGCCGAAATCAGTAACTTCCATACCGGTAATTTCCCAGGCAGTTATGGTGATACTGAAAACATTCACGGTATGACTCAGGAAGAATTTGCTACGTACATTCAAAACGAAATCCGACCTGCGATCACTCCCGTTCAGGAAATGTTTGGACCCACGATTAACTTCTTCCATCGCGTGGTCTTTGTGATTGGGATCTCGGCGGTGGTCTACATCATCGTTAGTCTGTTAGACAAACCGGATCCGGAAAAATCACAGCTTACCTGGACAGCTTTAGGGGGACACAATCCCGCTCGCCTCAAACAACTTGGACTGCTCTTCGCGGGCTGCCTAGTCGTTTATGTACTTTTGGCAGTTCTCACTCACTACGAATATTTAACGCCGGTGATAGCTGCTTTACTTTCATTCCTAGTGACGGTAACCGTTTATTTCAATGAAGCCAATAAGAAGTACAAGCAGGAAGAAACTCAAACCCTGACTCGCTTTCAGTACTTCATTAGCAGTGATCTTGTCCATGCAGGCGTATTGGCTGGACTAGCCATGTTCTTGATGTTTTACTTTTTCTAAACCACTAAGGATTTCAATATGCTTGATCGTCGTAATGCACTAAAGACGTTGGCTGCTGCCCCAATCTTTGGCTCACTGGCTGCACTGCAAAGTTGGGGAAACGAATATCAAGCCAAAGAGAACCGACGTCCGCGTGTTGCAGCTATCTACACATCCTTCACCTACCGTAGCCATGCTCATGTCATCCTGGAAAATTTCCTACAACCGTATCTCTTCTGTGGCGAAGTAACCGACCCAGGAGTCGAGGTTGTCAGTTTCTATCGTGACCAGACGCCCGCTGGAGATATGACCGATGCGGTCGCCAAAGAATATGGCATCCCGGTTTTTAAGACCATACGGGAAGCACTCTGTGTCGGCGGTACTGAACTTGCCGTCGATGCCGTATTGTCCATTGGTGAACATGGTAGTTATCCACGCAACGAATTTGGGCAAATCATGTACCCCCGGAAACGGTTCTTTGATGAAATCGTCGCGGTCATGAAAGAGGCCGATCGCTATGTACCGCTCTTCAATGACAAGCACCTGAGTTATCGAACGGATTGGGCTGAAGAGATGTTGGAAACTGCCAATTCGTTGGGAATTCCATTCCTGGCGGGAAGCAGTGTGCCCTTGGCCGAGCGTCAGCCTAAGATCGAAATTCGTAAAGGCGCAAAGATCGAGGAAGCTGTTTCCATTCATGGAGGGCCCGTCGAATCCTATGACTTCCACGCTCTGGAGGTCCTGCAGTCCATGGTGGAACATCGCCGAGGCGGGGAGACTGGTATCAAACGCATTACGTTTTATGAAGGGGAGCAAATCTATCAAGCCGCCAAAGCCGGTATCTTTGACTGGGATCTGGTGGATGCAGCGATGACGGCCGAATTAGGACACTCCATCGAGAAGCTTGGCAAGCTTGAAGGCGAGCCAGAAATTACTCCACATGCGATTGTGCTCGAATACCTCGATGGATTCAAAGCAACGGTCCTACGAGCGGGAAGGAGTGACGTTCGCTGGAATTTTGCCTGCCGTCTCAAAGGAAACAAAGAACCACTGGCCACAAGTTTTTATGTGGGACCGTGGAATAATCGCAATTTATTCAAAGCTCTTTCCCACGCCATTCAAGTTCACTTTCGAACAGGAACACCGCCGTATCCCGTTGAACGAACCTACTTTGTGTCTGGCATCCTTGATGCTGCTATGAAGGCGCGTAAAGCCCCGGGGCATCCGTTGCATACGAATCAGCTCCATTACCGTTATCAAGCAAGTGATTTTTCGCACGTTCGAGAAAACGGAGATTCCTGGAAGATCATTACCGAGGATATCCCTCAACCTCCCGGATTTAACAACGGAACTCAGGCAAAGGATCAGTACCCGATGACTGCTGACTCTGACTTGAACTGGTCCATTCTGGGCATGGGTCGATTTGGCCGGATCCACGCATTGACTTTACAGTCCATGCCCGGAA
>CALKCC010000013.1 GCA_938082855.1 uncultured Pirellulaceae bacterium
AAATGACGCAGAATATCAGCATCGGAAGCCGAGGCGAGCGGGTGATGAACTTGTTCATACGTACCAACAAGATCGCTCAACGCATCTAAATAAAGAGTCTCTCCAGAAGAGAGTTTTCTTTTCATCAGCAGTTGGTCAAGCATATCCTGCGCCTGGCTCAATTCCTCGTCCGATGTAATGGATGATAGAGGATACCGAATGATTAACGCCAAATAATCATCCCTTACTTTCCCGCGAAATCTCTTTTGAATTGAACTTGCCATTTCGTTTTATCCATCACAGTTAAAGAGGCCTGGAAAAACAACCGCACTCTGCTGGCCATTTGTTCTCGTCATATTGCCCGTGAGTCATGATTTTCAAAATGAAAACCTTTTTCGTCACGTAGCGGATTCGAGTAACTAACCGGTACTTATTCCCTGCAATATTAAAGACGACGCAATCCCCTACTTTGTCAGCCGAATTAAAACACTTGCGAACATCGCCCCAATTATTCCAGTTCGTCGAGTGGTGATTGACATGGGAAAACCAAGCTCGCAATGGATTTTCAGCTCGTTTACCAACCGAACTTTCCCAGAATTGACGAAGCCGAGTCCGTGAAATTACTCGCATCCTTACGAGCCCCTTTTCTCATCGTCACTTATATAAACTATATTTCGTGTTTTGCGAACTTTCAATGCTAATTTGTAATAGCATACTGTAAAGGTGACAAGCACTGACACCTTTCCGCCTTCGCTAAAGCTTCGGCGGATGAACTAGCTTCGGCGGATAAATCCGCGACATTCCCGACTACGCTAAATCTTCGGCGGGTAAACCCGCCGAAGCCCGCAGAGCGAAGGCGTGCTGATAGAATCCTAAAAGGCCTTGCCCTGCATGTTGTCGCGACACTCTTTGCGGTTTCGGTCAAAACGCTCTAATTGCTCTTTTAACCACTGATTAGCTTCTTCCATTAATTGCTTATCCCCGCCCGCCTTTTCTATTCGCTTTTTATGCTGTTCAATCGCTCCGCGCTCAAATCGATCTAACTCGGCAAATCGCGCCTTGTAAACATCCTGAACATCCTCGGCATCTATCTCCTCAAGATACCGATCCATTACCTGCTTTAACTCAGCGGCCTTCGCGGGCAAATCTTTGATCAAATTCTGCTGCTCATAATAGTCGGTTGCCACATTAAATAACTTCTGTTCACCGGTTAAATGATGCTCCATCAACTTATAGTCGCCCAGACGAATCACTGTCAGCGGCGGAGCGAAATAACAAGGATAGTGATATACAAACCCTTCAACAGGTCGCTCGACATTCGCCTCATTGCCATACTCGAAAACTGGCCGCAAACTTCCACCATCTAAATCCTGGGGTAACTCTTCATCACTGCCGGAGTAGTCGTGCAGCGTCGGCAACAAATCCCATTGATTAATTGCCACATCACACTGAACTCCCTCACGCACTCCGGGCCCCGCCGCAACGAATGGAACCCGCAGTCCTCCTTCATATAAATTCGCTTTGCCACCTCGAAGTGTCCCGTTAGGATTTAAGCCGCCACCATTGTCTGATGTAAAAATCACCAGCGTGTTGTCAGTCTGCCCTGTCTTCGCCAATGCTTCCATAATAGCGCCCAGCCCCTGATCCACTTCCTCCAGCATCGCTGCATACTGTAATCGCCAATGACTGATTTTTCGACTTTGAGAAATCTGATCCTCTGGTAAATAATCTTCATCGTCCAGATACTTACCCCGGGGTAACTTACGATACTTCTCGATAAGATCTGCTCGCGCTGCATGTGGTACATGCACGGCATAATGCGAAACCATCATAAAAAATGGACGTTTACCACCATACTCCTCAATGAACTCCACCGAGCTCTTCTGCAGTGATGCCATTCTCTTTGGGTTATCATCCGGCAAGGGTTGACGATCTTTAATGCTGATATACTCACCATGGAAATTATCGTTGGTTGCATTGCCATCAATCTCATCGGTGATGTCATATCCTATTGTTTCCATCCGGTCACCGCTCATTCCTTTCCCAAAATGAGCCGTTATATAATTCCCCTCTGCCGCTTTGACGACATCGGCCATGGAAACTTCATCCTTCCAAGACAGCTTCTTTTGAAGTGCCAACACATCATGCACAAAGGTATATCCCAATCTCCCTGGAGTCTTTCCAAACTGAATGCTTTTCCTTGACGGAGTACAAGTCGGTGCAGGCGCATAGGCATTAGAAAAAACAATTCCACGAGCGGCCAATTTCTCCAGATACGGTGTCTGATTGAAATCGCTCTTACTTTCCGGATCGCTTATCATCATCGCGACCGATGTGTCGGCCCAGCCTAAATCGTCAACATAGACGATGACGATATTAGGGCGTTCAGAACCGAAGACAATCGAACTGACAAGCAACAACAAAAATGCTGTTAGATTCTTCATTATTATCACAATTCTAAAAAGTAATCATACGACGATTATGCAGAGGGACACTCTTATTCTTTTTATAGCACTAGCTCAGAAGATCGCTAGTAACACGCCCCGGCGATAAGGAGAACGGGCGACCTGCTCGATCATAAACATGCGTTTCGGGAGGAATCCCGAGCAGGTGAAACATGGTGGCTGACAGGTCCCAAGGGGCGATCGGATCGGTCCTGGGAAAGGCGGCGTGCTGATCGCTGGAGCCAACAACCACTCCACGCTTGACCCCACCTCCGGCGACAAGCACTGAATAAACATCGGGCCAGTGATCCCTGCCGGCATCCTTATTTATTTTGGGCGTTCTACCAAATTCACCAAGAGCAATCACTAAGGTCGAATCTAACATTCCCCGACTATCCAGATCACCAATAAAAGCAGACAGCCCCTGATCAAATGGGGGTAACAACTTCTCCTTCATCGTAGGATAGTTCTTACTGTGAGTATCCCATTCTTCACGATTTGACCGGGCCCAATTCACCGTAATCAGAGGAACTTCAGCTTCGACAAGCCTGCGAGCTAACAACATGGTCTGACCAAATTTATGTCGGCCGTACTGCTCACGCATCGGGACCGACTCTTTGCTTAAGTCAAACGCCTGTCGACTCTTTCCAGAGCCAAGCAAGCCAAAGGCACGCTGTTTGAGGTCCGTCATTCCACGAATTTCACCAAGACGGTCAACTGCTGCCAATCGTGGATCCAGTTGGTGCAATAATCCGTATCGCTGATCAAACCTCCTGCCACTCACTTCCTCCGGTAACGCAAGTTCAGCGACCGAGAAGTCCGTAGCGTTGGGATCCTGATCCACTCTAAATGGCTCAAATGCATGACCTAAGAATCCGGCATTCTGCCCTGCCATCGGAGGGCGATTCCCCTGATGCATAACCGGCCCTAACACCGTCGCGCTGGGCACCGAACTACGCGTTGGCTTGAGATGAGCAACAGCAGCTCCGAATGTTGGGAAATCTTCACGTCGAGCGGGCGTATTGGTCCCGGGTAACGGATGCGGGTGACCCGTCAAGGCTGTATAAGATGCCGAACCATGTTCAAAGTCTGCATGCGACATACTACGAACAATGGTTACTTTATCCATCACCTTGCTCAGACCAGGTAAGTGTTCGCAAATCTGAGTTCCCACGACATTGGTGGAAATTGGCGAGAATTCTCCACGAATTTCAGCCGGAGCATCCGGCTTCAAGTCGTAGGTATCCTGCTGACCCTGCCCACCAAACAAAAACACTACCACACATGATTTGGCTGTCCCGAAATTACGAGGACGTTCGCTGTGCTCAGCAGCCCGCAGTGAACCCCATGCCCAACCGCCACCCATGAAGCTTAGTGCTCCGGTGGAAATCCAGTGTCGACGGCTAATGATTGAATTCACAGGTTTAACTTAATGGATGTCAAGGAATCTCATTTAACAACAGACTACTCTCATTGTTGATGAAACATTGGCACGCGCCAAACTACAAATCTGA
>CALKCC010000014.1 GCA_938082855.1 uncultured Pirellulaceae bacterium
CATCGACAAGGGCATCGTCCACTGTTCGTGACTGACACCTTGCTGTTGAAGAAATTCGTTGATCACCGTCCAGTGATCTTCCATGGCTAACTGTGGAGGATTGGTTGGGACAAATTCGTGAAAGAATCCAAGTAATGCACCGGGTTCTCGGGCCGCAAACATGGGTTTCGCGTGATCGCGATCGACCGCAAAAAAAACTGCAGACAATGTTGTACTCCTAATTCCAGAAACCGTTCTCGTCTAACGAAGGAGAAGGATTCTCAATCTCGTTCTTGGGCAAGAGATCCAAAGCGATCTCTACAAACTGCAGATCGGCCTGCGTTGTCACTTTTCGATTTAAGGGAGAAGCTGGAACAACTGCAACATCGTGCCCCAACCACTCCATCAACTGAGCTTCGTCGGTTGCCTGTACGTAGTTCTCTGAGTGCTCGTAGGCCTCTAACAGTTTTTTCTTCTCAAACATCTGCGGCGTCTGAGATTCCCACAGCCCCTCACGAGAAACGGTTGAATCCACCGAGTCATCGATTACGCGTTTCACCGTCGAAACCACGGGCGTAGCCAGAATCGCTGCTCCTGTTTCACGGGCTTGAGCAAAAAGCTGGTCCAACCAGGAGTCTGCAATACAAGGTCGAGCGGCATCGTGTACCGCAACAAAAGCAATCTCTTCACGAACTGCTCGTAAGCCATTCAGTACTGACTCGGCGCGGCTGGCGCCTCCAAGAACCACATCCATGCTCAGAATGGCAACCTCCGCTCCAAAACGATCCTGAAACATTTGCTGATCTTCTTCAGCGATGACCAGGATCAGCTGTTTCACATCGTCTCGTCGAAGAAACCGATCTACACTATGCAGCCATAACGCGCGAGAACGCACGGAAACAAACGGCTTCTTAAGCTGGGTTGGGTGGTTTTCACTTTCGCCTGTAAAGCGTGTGCTTTTACCGGCCGCAACGATCACCACAGCGACATCAGACATGGCTTCAATCTATACTTGTGAATTGTCATCTCACAGAACTTACCATTAACTCTGGTGATTCATTCTGCTTCCTACATACTAACCCCGATACAGTCGATCGAGAACATCCACCAACTGCGCTTTAATAACTCCACGACGTAGCGTCCCTTTGGCTGTCAACTGACCGGCCTTTGACGTCCAGGGCTCACTCATCAATACCAACTGGCGTATTTGCTCATAGGCTGCCCGATTCTCCAGACACTGATCGACAAGATATTGAAACCATCTCTCAACGTTAGGGCTATCTTTCCATTGTTCCGGTGTTCCGGAGACGTCCGTCCTATCTGCAAAATACTCCCAATTGGGCACTATAACTGCAGTTAAGAACTTCTGCTGGTCTCCTACCACCATCACCTGTTCAATCCCTTCATGACTCGACAGGAGTTGTTCAATCGTCTGTGGCCAGATGTTTCGGCCACTGGAAGTAACTATTAGCTCCGTTTTACGCCCTGTTAAAAAAAGAAACCCATCCTCATCCAGAGTCCCCAGGTCTCCGGTACGTAACCAGCCATCACTGAGCAATTGCTCACTCTCCTCAGCGTTTCGATAATATCCAGCACAAACATGACGTCCGCGAATGATCACCTCTCCCTCTGAGTTGATCTGAAGTTCGGTCTGATCTAATGCTCGACCAACTGATCCATATTTAATAGAATCACGTCCCGCCAAGGTCGCCACTGGAGAAGTTTCCGTCAGGCCATATCCTTCAAGGACAGCCACATTCAGTTCGGTGAATTCGTCAAATACCGACTTCATTAAAGTGGCGCCACCTGAATTGATTTGAATCAACCGTTCCCCCAATGTTTGCATGGGAGCTTCGTTCTGCTGACTTAAACTCAACAGCTTTTCAAAGAAATACGGGACACCGTTAATATGTGTTGGATTAGCCTGAGCAACTTCATGCGATGCTGCCTGACGATCGGAAGCTAAGGTGAGCTGATGTCCTCCCAACAACCACACATAGAAATCACACGTCCTACCAAAGGCATGGAAGAACGGAAGAAAGTTGAATTGATGTGTCGACTGATCAAATTGGTATCTCTTTAATGCCATCTCGGCATTGAAGATCAGGTTATCCTCCGTAAGCATCACTCCTTTCGCCTCGCCGGTCGTGCCGGAAGTGTAAACGATTGAGGCAATCCGATCGGGTCGTGACGCTGGCACAGCCAAACGTGCATTTTTGGATTCTGCAGATCGCCCCACTCGTGAAGCAGTAACCAACGAATTCCATGCTCCAAGGATAACCAAATCGGCGTTTCCTGATTCCGGAACATCACCGCCAGTCACCACGATTGGAACCTCCACCTCGGTATCGACAAGAGGCAGGTGAAGAGGCTCGGCAAAGAGTAAACTGACTCCGGAATGCTTTAACTGCTCAGCCAATTGTGACTTACTCAGCTGAGTGTTAAGTGGAACGGACACCGCATGCAATTGATGACAGGCGAGGTCCAATAGGATCCAAGCCAGTGAATTCTCACTCAGAATTCCGATACGGTTTCCCTGCATGACCCCCAGATGTTGCAGTACAAACACGGTCTCCTGAAGAGCATCCCACAATTCACTCCAGGTCAGCCAACGCCCTCCCTCAGGCGACAACACTTGAAGTGCCTGCTGATCCGGCTGATGGAGACTGTGAGATTGTAGAGCTTCGAGGAAATTCATGAATACATTAACCAACCATGCTTACTTGATGATGGTCATTCTATAATAGGACTCACCTATTTCGATTACCTTGTTTTTAAGACGGTGCCCACTTCGTGATGCGGTTCAAAACTACATTATTACAAGTTATCTCAGTCGTCTGTCTCAGCCAAATCCTATTGCTACTTGGCGAAGCAAAAACGTTGGGCACTCAACCTAAGACGATTACGGTATCCATGCAATTCGAATATGGATTTGGGTTCAGCAAGCATTTTAATGAAATCAAAGTAACAGAAAATGCCACCGTTCTGGATTCCATGCGAGCCATGCAGAAACATCGCTTCAGAATAACGTACAAATCCAAAGGTTCCGGAGCATTAACCTTCATATCTGAAATCGACATGATCCGTAATGAAGGTAACGGCAAAAACTGGATCGTGTATATCAATGGCGAACGTGCCAAGGTCGGAGTCGGAGCCTACCAGCTAAAAGCGAATGACTCGATCGTCTGGAAATACGAGACATTTCAGTAGGTCCGCAGCAACACGCCGGAACTGGAGTGACAGGCTACTGAGTTACAGCCTGTCTGGACTGAACATTAATCCAAACTCGGAACATGGCATAGCTACCAAAGAAAACACTCACAAACGCCAAGTCTCCGATTAATGTCTGACGGAAGAACGGTAGGGCGGCCGTATAGCATTCTACAAGGCCGGTCCAATCTCGAGTGTAGTAGGAACTCGCTCCCCAAACTGCCAGATTGGACCCCAGAAAAAACAGAATAGCAAACAGCAGCCCTGTACCACCGACTGATGCCGTCTTCAACGAATGGGACTGATGGCGTTGATGTAAACTTCGCAACGGTCTACCAGCTACAACAGGTAGTGCCAGAAAGACATACACCGTCGCCATGACGACAGGAGCATAACCTCCGAAATACAAATCACTGACAACGAGCACGCTCAACGGTACAACAATGGCCAGCGTCCGGCTATGTAATAAATAACCCGCGAACAACGCCAACGCAGCCACTGGTGAAACATTAGGGTAATCCTGCAAGGTAAGTCGCAGAACTAGCCCCAAGCAGATTAACAACAGAGTCGTGATCAAATCTATTTTTAAATTCTTATTCATGATGGAATTTCAATAAACTAGCTGCCTGGAACGACCGGAGCCGGTTCTGTCGGATTGGCTGTTGGATTTTCGACTGTGGCTGGAGCAACAGCGGGGAGCAAAAAGCTCTCCAATTTACGCACTTCATCTTCGAGGTTTGCCAGCATCGTTTCGCGATCCGGCTCACTAACAGGTTCATCAGGAGACACTGTGCTATTATCTTCCGGAATCCGAATGGTTTCGATTAACGCATCCATTCCTTCCTGAAGCTGTGTAAGTGCTGCCTGACCGGCATTATCCTGAGTCACTGCAAGTACCATTCCTGTAGAGGCAATGGTATTAGGGCCCGCCTGACGTCCTTGCTTTCCAATTCCCAGGACGACGTGATAAAGCTGGTAAGCCAGGATCCTTCGCGAATAATCCACTCGGCGTTTTTCTTCTTTACTGAGTGTGGAAGCACCACCGCCAAAGACGTCGCCACCCATGGCTCCGCCCATGCCGCCCATCATGCCGCCCATGCCGCCTTCCATACCACCGTCCATGCCGCCCATCATGCCGCCCATGCCGCCGTCCATGCCGCCGTCCATACCACCCATCATGCCGGCTCCAAAATCGCCTACACCACCGGCAGCATTTGAAGCTTCTAACTCTTTCTCTTTTTCGACACGAGCCAGCTCATTGCGACAAATCTGAATGGCTAACAATCCCAACGAATTCGAAGTCTCTTCGACCGCTACTTTGGTTTGGGTATCATAGTAAAAATAATGGAGAGCTTTAGCAGCTGACAATCTTAAGGAGATTGGAGCATTTTCATCTTTGATAATCGAGACGATTTTGGTGAGGATTTGTCCGTTGTCACGTCCGATCGCAGAGAGGACTTCAATCGCTCGACGTTGTAACCAAGTATGACCTGATACACTGCGACCGGCAGCATTGGCATCCTGGTTCAGCAGATTCAGAGCCTGAGTGGCAATCGCAACCTGTTGATTGCCTGGGATATGTTGAGTCACACGATTCAAACTCACGTGCCGCAGGACACCAACCCAACTGGCCAATAGCAAGGCATCATTTTTAGCTGCGCCTTGAACATTGGTCATTAGAAATCCAAGTGCTGCTGACGAAGGCACCGGGACGCGGCGTGTCTGGTCAGGATTATAGCTGGAACGTTGATTCATCTGACCAACAATCAACATCGCGTTGTATTGCACGGCCGGGTGAAATGTCCCCGTAAGGAATGTCTGCATCTGAGGCAACACGATGTTGTTTGCAATATGTTGGTACACCGCATCGTTAGGGCAGCGAGTATTAAGTTCATTCACAAACGTCAATCGCTGAGTAGCCAATTCCCCCATCGACTTCGCGTGCGTAAACTGCGCAAACACGTAGTTTTCATACCAGCCCTTGAGTAGCGCTTCATTGGTCATTTGAACCGGACTAGGACCACCTTCTCCCAGAGTAAAATTCGCCCCTAAAGCGGCTTCTCCACGGAAGATTAAAGCGAGCTGAGCTCGAGTCTGATTAATGTTTTGTTTTACCTGATTCAATTGAGCCCGAGATTCAGGCGCCTGATGAGGAGCGAGATCAAATGGGGCCGCAATCGGAATCTCAGTGAAAGCCGCTGGTTGTTGAGCTGATGAAATTGATGACGATGTCAGTACACCAACCATTAACAAGCCAAGGCAGATCTTTTTGAACAGCACTGTATTCCCCTTTGAATTAGCTGTTATTCGTTCTACAGGATGAGAACTTCTTCCTTCTACTATGATACGTACCGGTGAAATCCTAAGTCAATTCTAGGAGACACCTAGAACTAAACTAAAGGCACATTACCACATTATCCATTTCGACCTAAATCATGCTATTTTTGCATTTCAATCGCCAAGTGAGCGATTTCAGACAGTGGAAACTGCTTTGAGCTCGGAAAAATCGTAATGTCTTAACATTTTTCCGAGGCTAATCCGCAAAATCAGATACGTACCGATACGTCGATTAACACTTAGCTTGTGTTGATATGGGGGCTGCATCACCCCATCTGAAGCGACTCGGTTACTTGGCTGTTCGGCGAGTGTAGGTAATTAAAACCATTCCCGGAGACTTAGCCTCAAATTTCTCGGGATACGCCTTCCCATCCAAGGCATAACAGAAGGTCAGTTTGTCCTTTCCTTCCAGTTTGTAGATTCCCAGAATCTTTTTACCAGCGTTTTCCCCTTTCACGCCCGTGATTTGAATCCTCGCAGGCTTCTTGTCCATCTGTAATTCAAAGGTGCCTTCATCAACGACTACTCCCATTCGTGAAGTCATGTACCGCTTGCCACGCATTTGAAGCTGGATCATCTTATTAAAATCTGCCGGCACTTCATTGCCTTCGATGATCGCAGCAGCGACTTCCCAATCCCCTGTAAAGGTCTTGGCATCATCTGCCATGGCTGGCGTGATACTTAGCTGAAATATACACAGCAGCACAAGAATAGATTTCATCATCACGAATTACTTCCTAAAAATTAGTGTGGCGTTACGTATTCAACTTCCACTCGTTCGACTCTGGTCAAATCGTACAAAAGATACTTCGACCTATCAACTTCAGACTAACAGAGACGCATCTCAAGCTTGCTGACGAGTCCAATAATCCCTGACCTGTTCCAGAAATTGCTGGCGTCCTTGCTCGTGCTGCAACATGGTCTCATCTGCCAGAGGCAAATCTCTCCATTGCTCAACAAGTCGATCCACAAATCTTCCATTACCCAAACTCACCGGCTCAGGTAGTCCGTCTGACCAGACTGGAACGGATTGGATGCCACAACTTGGTGATCGAGACTTCAGGATGTAGCCACAAACCTTACGTGACTTCAACCACTCTATACGCTGGCAAGCCTGTTGATCCATTGCTACCGTCCAGTCATGACGAGACGAGATCCCCATTAGCCTTAAATCCCCATCGACCAATTCAACCTGAATTTTCTCCCGAGGAACTCCCATCCCCGCTTCCACTTCAGGGCACACAGGGAGCCATTCGACATTTTCCATCTGGGCAATCCATTCTTGGCGTTTATGTTGCCCGTCATATCGCACCTGGTCGCCAAGTAAACAAGCCGAGATCGCGATTGGAATTTCTCGTGCCATATACTCACTAAACTCAATGCAAAATCTAAAATTACCTGCTGCCTATTGTATCAGGCCAAATCGTTTATCCGGCTTTTGAGAAACTTCTCAGGTTGTAAGCTTTTCCGCTCGATGTGAGAATGGAACTTTCCTTGTTCCTTTCAGAGTCCCCATGTCTCCCAAAAAGCTATCACTGCTAGTACTCCTCGGTTCCCTCGGGTATGCCGTGCTACGCTATAACGTTTTGGGGGACGTACCCTATTCAGATCTACCTTTCTTTGTGGCAAACAAGGCATTTGCCTACGCCGGACTTGTAATTCTGGGAATTGCCGGTTTGCAATCCACCAGCTCTCAACGTCATAAACTGGGAATGGGTGCTGCGTGGTTATTAACCCTTCACGCCCTGATTTCGTTGGCTCTATTTTCTCCCGAATATTATGAAAAATTCTACCAATCAGGTCATTCACGACGATTAACTCTTGCAGCAAGCCTCTCCTTATTGAGTGGATGTATCGCCTTTGTGTGTCTCATACATCTCTGGCGAGTATCGATCAAAACAAGAAGAGGGACGGAGAAGAGCTTAATCTCCGGGATGGGACGGATCATCATTGCGTTGGCGGCCGCGCATACGGCGTTGATGGGATATCAGGTTTGGGTCATGCCCGAGAAATGGCCCGGTGTACTTCCACCAATCACACTGCTTGCCAGCCTGTCAGCGGTCGTCATCTTGATCGAGACATTCAAACGAAAATACCGCACCTTCAACGAAGAACAGCAAGAGGCGGACCATGGCGATCGAGTTTGACTGTGTGATCATCGGCGCCGGTGCAGCGGGCCTAATGGCAGCGATCGAGTCGTCAAAGCGTGGAAAGCGAACGCTACTGCTTGAGAAAAACACAAAGCCTGGCGTAAAAATACTGATGTCAGGTGGCACGCGTTGTAACCTGACTCAAAACACCGACACACGAGGCATCATCTCCGAATTTGGTCCTAATGGAAGGTTTCTACATTCTGCTTTGGCTGCCTTCTCCAATGCAGACTTAGTCTCCTATTTCAATCAACGTGGCCTGCCCACTAAAGTTGAAGAAACCGGTAAGATCTTTCCACAAAGTGATCGAGCCAAAGATGTACTGGATGTTCTGGTCGCCGACGCCGAACAGCATCATGTGTACTTAAATCTAGCCGAACCCGTCGAACGTCTTGAGCATAAGCCAGACAGTTTTCATATCCAAACTCCTAAAGCTCAGTATGTAACGTCTCGAGTTCTCATTACAACCGGTGGTCGGTCGTTCCCTGGATGCGGGACGACTGGAGATGGTTATCAATGGTGTCGAGCCTTTGGTCATACCATTGTCGACACTTACCCTGCCTTGGCCCCATTAAAGACTCCGAAGAACAGTTGGACCCGCAAGCTTCAGGGAGTGACGCTTCCTGAATTGGGACTAACCATTTTTGATGCAAAACAGAACACCGTTGCAAAATCCCAAGGATCAACATTGTTCACGCACGTGGGCGTCTCTGGACCATCCGCGATGAATATCAGTAAGCACGTTTCGACTCATGCAAATGCCAATTTAACTTTGGCATTCGATCTTCTACCCGACCTTAATCTGGATCAAAAACAATCCCAACTTCAAAAGCTCGTAACGGCTGAGCCTAGAAAACAAATCGACAGTGTCTTAAAACATCTCTTTCCGTCCCGGGTGGTCAACGTCATTTTGGAGCAAGCGCAAGTTAACGCCGCTGATCGATGCGCGGAAATCGGCAAGGCGAAAATCCAAAGCCTGACTCAAACCATTCATTCCCTCCCAACTCCTGTCACCGGTACTCTCGGTTTTGAAAAGGCGGAGGTCACAGCCGGAGGTGTTTCGCTGTTGGAAGTAGATTCGAAAACAATGGAAAGCAAGTGCCAAGCCGGTTTATATCTGGCTGGCGAGATCTTGGATTTAGATGGTCCTATTGGTGGATATAATTTCACCGCTGCATTTGCAACAGGATTTCTTGCCGGACAACACCTGTAATCGGTACCGCTACAACAGTTGTAACGATTATTCCAACACGCCCAACACGCATTGTTCGGATTATTAACTCATCGTTTAGATTCATCTTCCATAATTTAACTCTGGAGGATTTTCTCTAAATTGAGTTCAGTTGGGACCTCAGCTAAGTTGTCAAAAGCCATACAAATCATCATCGCCTTTGCGATCGCCAATATCGCACTTTACAACTGGTTCAGCGGATTCATCGCGGAAGATGCATACATCGTCTATCGATATAGCGAAAATCTAGCCAATGGAAACGGTCTGGTCTTTAATCCTGGTGAGTATGTTTCGGCATTAACTTCTCCTCTCCACAGCCTAATCGTAAGTGGACTGTATTACGTCACGGGTGAATCGGCTTGGACCAATCGTTGCTTCGCGTTGGGATTACATTTCTTCGCTACCTTGTATGCCTTTAGGTCGATCCAAAAGCAACAAGGCATGATGCTCTTCGGTATTATGATTTGGCTAAGTCCTTATGCGATCTTCTGGACAGCCGGTGGACTGGAGACAATGTATCTCTCCAGTTTCCTGGTCCTCGCTTTTGCAGCAGCCAATCATTGCAACCAGCATGTTTCACCTAAGCACCAGATAGTCTTTTCTGTTTGTCTTGGACTCGCATTCCTGACACGATTTGACAGCTGTTTGGTGACGCTTCCCCTGTGGTTCCAAGTTGCTTCCCGGCAATGGAAGCAATCAGACTCTCGTAGGCTCTCAGGAGTTTTAAGACTCTTGCTTCCCGGACTCGTAATCGCCCTTGCCTGGTTGGTATCAGCCTATGGGTACTATCACGACATTTTCCCAACCTCGGTATATCACAAACCTGCTCGCTGGGATCACCAACGAACGAACGTACTCTACATGATCCAATTTGGCCTACTAACAGGACTCATTCCTTTACTGGGCTGGACGGTCATTAATCATTACAGACACGAACATTCCAATCTAAAGCGCGCCTGCCAGGGAACCATGATGCGACATTGGGGACTCGTTGTCGGTGGCCTGCTTTTTGCTAGTTACGCTACGGGAACAGCCACAGCTCATATGATGTTCTCCTATCGTATGTTGCTGCCGTACCTTCCACTCCTGACGCTTGCATTACTCCAAATGATCTTCGACATCCATCCCGAGGGCCTGTCTGGTGGACGCTATGGAACGGCTGGTGCGAAACTGGTCATTTATCTGGCCGTATTAGTACAAGCTTTTCAGTTCTATTACATCGATCAGCACTCGGTAAACCCTGGTCGATATGGGGAATACACAAACCTATCGCGACAAAACTATATGAAATTCATGGAGGTTTTGGCCGAGCAGGCAACAGCAATCGACAAGCATTGGCAACAGCGGGGACTGCAACGTCCACCCCAAGTTCATGTGTATGCTGCTGGCATTCTTCCCTATCACCTTGAACAATCCAAAGTGGTCGACTGGGGACTGATCTCCTATCGAAAAAACGTCAAAGTGAATGCTGCTCAGAAAGGACTCCTTTACAGCTCCGACTACATCATCACTTTGACCCCTCGGCACTTCACTCAAAAACACCAGTTACAACAGGATCCACAGGACCTTGAGCTCATTCATGAAAAGCGATTGGCCCATTTTGATCACGCCGATGACAAACTGGAAACGTTTTCGGTATTCTTTAATCCAACCCCCATTGAATATGCGTTACCAAATTATGTGGACGGGCCAGAGTTAATGCCCATTCCGGACAGGCCTGCCAAGCCAGATGGGATGGAGTAATATGTCCGAGGCCAAAACTGGTAACCCCACCGAATCTACAGTGGGTGCCAACGTTACAACACGTTCCATTCCGTGGAGCATCGGATTAGCTCTCTTCCTGCTTGTTGGCATCATTGCAGTCATGGGGCTACGACAGCATCGGGAATTCTTCCATGACGATGCGTATATTACTCTCCGGTATGCCGACCAGTGGCAGAATGGGAAAGGCCCTGTCTGGAATGAGAGTGAACGGGTTGAAGGTTATACCAGCTTTTTGCATCTGGCCACTCTTTACTCACTTCAAACACTCGAACTCACTCCCGAAACTCTAGCCCGTATCGTTGGTGTCCTATCCTATTTTGCTATAGGCATTTTCATCATCGGATTCAGTCTTCGATTATCCACTACAGCCTTCCGCATCCCGCTCGCTTTGGTACTGATGTCGAGTATTATGACGTCGTTTCCGTTAATCGCCTGGAGTTGGGGAGGATTGGAAACATCACTGTATACGTTGCTCTTAATGGTATGTATCTATCTATTTACAACGTGGTGTTCTCATCAGTCTCACTCAAAGCATTTGACATTGGGCATGCTATTCGGCCTCACGGTCATGACTCGTCCGGAAGCGGTATTATTTGTCGCGGTATCCACCATGGCACTTTGGGCCATTCATCGATCCTTCAAACCTTCATTGGTACTCGCCTTGGGATTTTGTCTGATCTATCTTCCGTACTTCGTTTGGCGTTGGAATTATTATGGAGAGCTACTTCCTAATACTTACTATGCCAAGTTGGGCACACCTCTCTACAAGCGACTCCAGGACGGATTCTATTACTTACACACATTCGTCCGTACCGCTCCCTGGCTACCATTGGTAGCAATTGGCTGTTGGCTCTACACACTGTTTAAACAACCTGATCGGCGAACTGCAGCCTGGTATAGCCTTTCAGCTCATTGCCTGATCGGCGTTTTTTATATTGTCTGGACTGGTGGAGACCACATGCCGGCTTATCGCTTCTGGACTCCGCTCCTGCCCGTCTTTGCACTCTTGATTGCCTACTCGCTTTTCCCAATCGATCGAGAAGGAAATTCTGACGGTTCAAAATCCCTATCGCTGACTCCAGCCATGGTCATGGTTAGTTTGCTGCTTTCTCTAAGCTTCCTTCAGTTTCTATCCGCTGACGAACGCATGCTTAACGCAAGACGAGCGGATCCCGCCGGTGCGACCGGTAAGAAGATAGGCACTTACATTTCCACGCACTTCCCTGATGATTCACTAATTGCCACCAATTCAGCCGGCGCTGTGGCATTCTTTGCCCCACGGAAGCAATTTATCGACATGCTGGGCCTAAACGATCGACAAATTGCCAAACGTGAAAACGTCCCAATGCTGACGTATTGGCAACAATTCCCCGGTCATAGCAAGGGGGACGGAAGATATGTGATTTCACGCGAACCAGATTACATCATTCTGGGACCGGCTCAGGGAACCGTGGGGAAAATTGAGAATAAGAACAGACAGAATCTTGTTTGGTTTCTGTCTGATCAAGAGATCGTGGAACAGACAGAATTCTTGCAGCGATATGAGTTAAAGCAAGTTCAGATCCACGACACGTTAACATTCACTTACTATCAGCGGAAGCAAAGCCCTTAGTCGTCTTGTCGCGTTTTGAGCACTTCGTCAAATAATGGAAATGCAATCTCACCATTCCAGCGATGCCCTCCCTCAAAGTGGTCGTAGTGTAAGTTTTTGGGTTGCTGATAGGCAGAATAAATCATCTCTAGGCGTTGCTTAAACTTCTCGTCCCAGCCATCTTTGACAATCAACTTATCTTGGTCACCCATTTCCCAAACGACCGGCCGTGGAGCAATGAGACTGGCAATTTCGCTATAGTCACCAAATTTCAATAGTCCAGGAATGATCTGTAATCCGCAGCTATAGCGTAGAGTCGTCCTCTCCTGTAGCAAATTCAGAGCTCCGCTAATAGCGGCCACTTTAATTCTGGGTTCCACCGCTGTGGCCATCATCGTCATACGACCTCCATAAGACAGTCCCGCACAGCCGATACTTTCCGGATTCACTTCCGGTCGACTTTGTAAAAAACTAACTGCCCAGCGAATGTCGCGAATGTTTTCCGCAATCGGAACTCGCCCCAATGCCATCATTCGCACAAAGGTAACTGCACAGGGATCTGAACCATACTTGGCTTGATCAACGCGATCGCCGAACGGAATCAAACAAGGACAGACCACGACATAACCGCGTCGAACGAATTGAAGGCCATAATCATAATTGGCCGATTCAATAGCCTTAGCAACCTCTGGGAGATCGTGTCGGCCAGCCACTGCATGATGACCAAAGTCGCCATGCCCATGCACGGCAACCACGGCGGGGCGACCGCGAGAAATCCCATCCGAAGGAATCAACAAATAGACCGGCAAGGGAGGTACACCTGGTGACTTGAGCAGAATCTCGTAGCGAGTATGATCTTCGAGGCGTTTACCACTTTGAATCACCGTTTCCCAGCGCTTCGGCGGAGTGGTACTTCCTACGAGCTCATTAAGCTTGGTCGAGAATTCACCCTGCCATTGACGAGCCTGAGATTCAGTTTTGCCTTGAAACAGCATCGCAAGCTTGGCATCACCAATTTGTTGGCGAAGGACTTCATGAACTGTTTGCTGATCCTGACCATTTAAGGTCATCGGTCCATTCAGCAACCAATAACAACAGATCAAACAGATTCCGCTTCGAATTGATAATGCTGGCATGAGATCACCTTAAACCGAGTCAGGGCAGCCCCAGTCTCTAACGAGCTGTCCAACCGCCGTCGACAACCAGCATACTGCCAGTCATATAACTTGAAGCATTGCTGGAAAGGAATATCGCGGCACCTTGAATTTCTTCCATCTCACCCCATCGCTCGAGCGCCACTGCGCCGACAATAAACTTCTTGGTTTGTTCATCATCTTTGATTGGAACGTTCATGGGAGTTAAAAACGGTCCTGGGCAAATCGCATTACAGGTGATTCCAAATTCTGCCAATTCCAACCCCAATGCACGGGTCATCTGAGCGACCGCCCCTTTGCTCGAGGTATAGGGGGTTCGATTGGAGAGTCCAACCAGTCCTAAGGTACTTGCGAGATTTACAATGCGTCCGTACCCCGCTTTTTTCATATGTGGGACGACTGCCTGAGCCATTCTCCAGACACCATTGACATTTACATCCATCACCTGTTGAAAGTCCTCAAACGACAGTTCATCGATGGGACCACGGATATTGATGCCTGCATTATTAATCAGAACATCAATCTTCCCAAATTCACTTAGGCAACGATCGATGACAGCACTAACATCATCTCCACAAGTCACATCTGCCTTGAGCCCAATGGCGCGACCGCCGTGATCTGCAACAATCTCTGCTGCCGCAGCATCTGCTTCTTCCTGATTTCTGCTTACTAGCAAAACATCTGCACCTGCCGAGGCCAGACCTGCAGCCATTGCTTTCCCCAGACCTTTTGAGCCTCCAGTTACAATGGCCACTCGGCCACTCATATCAAACTGCGTAATACCTGGTAATGCCATTTCGTTTTCTCCGCCTTTAAAGAAAAACCGCAGACGGACTCTGAAAACAGTACGCCTGCGGTTTTCTGGTCGTTTGTTTATTTACTCTTGTTTGGCTTCTTCTTCAGCCTTTTTGGCTTCTTCAGCTTTCTTAGCTTCTTCTGCCTTTTTAGCTTCCTCTTCAGCCTTCTTTTTAGCTTCTTCCTCGGCCTTCTTTTTGGCTTCTTCTTCAGCTTTCTTCTTAGCAGCTTCTTCTTCCGCTTTTTTCTTGGCGGCTTCTTCTTCCGCTTTACGTTTAGCTTCCGCTTCTGCTTTGGCTTTCTCAACAACCAAGTCCGGAATAATCTTCAGGTCGGGTCGAGCTTCCTTCAGTTTGGCGACACCATCAATCGTAATCTTTGTTTCCCAAATGAAGACTTTCTTCAATGCCTTCATCTTGGAGATATCTTCAATCGCTGCGTCGGTCACTTGCGTCCCGTACACATTCAGGTAGGCCAGACTTTCCAGACTGAGCAGTTGTTTCAATCCGGCATCGGTCAACGTGGTCTTTTCGAGATGCAGACGTTCCAATCCTTTCAGTCCAATCAGATTTTTCACTCCTTCATCATCGATTTTTGTACCACGTAGATTGAGTGAAAGGATAAATGGAAGATCTTTCACTGTGGCAATCTGATCATTGCCAATCTCTCCGGAAGCGAGGTGAAAGGCAACATTTAGACGATTGTCGTTTTGGGCGACTTCTAATACAGATGCGCCTGCTTCTTCGATTTGCGTAATCCGAGTTTTGTCAGCGTCACTGTATTCAATCGTGACACCTTCCTCATCTTGCGCGTGGATTCCCGCGACAGAAAACATGGCGACTAGGACAAAACTCATGACCTTTGAAACGTATTTCATTGGTGCTACTCCTGCTATTTTATTCTCAGTAAAAGTACTGGTTATTTTCGAGACTACTCGATTCTATCAAATCCAATTCACGCTTCAATTACCACGCGAAAAAACACCGGCCGTTACAATTGCCAGCCCTTTCTGTATTCCTTATGAATCAACTGCTGAGCCTCCTCCGAATTGGTCACTTGAAGCTTCTTTGAATTCCACTCAAGCTCAACTCCACTTTGGTAGGCCACTGAACCTAACAACACGGATTCCGTCAGAGCACCTGAGTAATCGAAGTTACAAGTCGTTTCACCATCTTCCTTGATCGCCTGAAGCCATTCATTGTGATGACCAATGGAATTCGGAATCCAGGGATCAGGTGCCTGATGCTCCACTTGCTGGCCATCGACCAGCACCATGTGCTTTGAGTAATCAGAGAGGATCATTCCTTTAGAGCCAATAAATAACTGTCCGCCTCCCCAAGGCGCAATCGGCTTGCCTGCTTTATCTTTGAGGCCTTCCAGTTCCTTCGGACGTCGACCACTGTCGTACCACGTGAGCCGTACTGGAGGTTTCTTACCACGGGAAGGGTAGTGATAATCGACCACGCACCACGCTGGCGTACTGACAGGATCTACTTTCGGTCCATAGGCACGGACTCGTTCAGGATTACGTAATTCCAGAGCCCAGTGAGCAAGGTCCATAAAGTGGCATCCAAAATCGCCCAGCGATCCACGGCCATAATCCCAAAAACTGCGCCACTTAAACGGATGGATATCCGCACAATAATGTCGTTCCGGGGCAGGGCCCAACCACAAATCCCAATTCACATTAGCCGGTTTTTCAGCTTTAACATACTTTGCGCCCGTATAAACAGCCCCGGCCCAAACATGGACTCGCTCTACTTTACCGATAGCACCGGACTGTACTAATTCAACCACCCGTCGATAATTCTCTAACGCGTGAATTTGCGTTCCCATTTGTGTCTTTAGTTGATTGGCCTTTGCCAGATTGGCCAATGTACGAGCTTCATAGACGGTGTGGGTCAGCGGCTTTTCGCAGTAAACGTGTTTCTTTAACCGTAAGGCCATTGCTGCGGCTGGAGCATGAGTATGATCTGGTGTGCTGACGATCACGCCATCTATTTTTTCGGCCTCTTGTTCTAGCATGACACGAAAATCGTTGTACTTACGAGCATTCGGAAATGCCTGAGAGCCACGCTCGAGCAATTCGGAATCGATATCCACCATAGCAATCAAATTCTGTGTGGCGCAACCTTTAATGTTTCCTGCCGCTCGCCCTGTCACTCCAATCGCCGCTAAGTTGAGGCGTTCATTCGGTGAAGTAGACTCTTTGGCCGGTGCTGGATTGACGAATACTCCCGAACCGATCGCGGTCGCTCCCAATGCCGATACAAAATTACGTCGGTTTAATGCCTTTGCTGGATTTGCCATAGTTCAAAACTCCAAGGTCAACGTGTGAATTTCCGTATACCGATTATACGACGTTTGAAGAGCTGACTGTCAGGCAATTCTCTCAGGCTTTGAAATCAATTACCGCTTTCAGGATTGGACGAATTCCCAGTCAACTCTTGGTTCATGGATTCCCAGAGTATTTTCGTGAATCGGTTTTTCCTCGTAATTGCAATACAGCAGATTCCCCACCCGTATGACAGGTTGAATTTACGATTAGAATGACAGGAGGTTTCATTATTAGAATTCATTCCTAAGCAGAGTTTCAGTAGCCATGGCATGTGTTAAAGACAAAATCATCATCGTAACGGGAAGTACATCTGGAGTCGGGGAATCGTGTGCCCTGGATGCCGCAGCGAACGGTGCCGCAGGCGTAGTGATCACTGGCCGTAATCATGAGCGAGGAGAAGCAGTTCGCTCCCGAGTTGAAGCACTCGGTGCTGAGGCAATCTTTGTTGCCGCCGAACTTGCTGACGCGGATCAATGTCGTAACATCGTAGCTCAATGTGACGCTAAATGGGGACGAGTCGATGGCCTGGTTAATTGTGCAGCAGATACCAATCGCGGCACGATCGAAGAGACCACTGTTGAATTCTGGGATAACCAAATGAATGTCAATGTGCGAGCTCCCTTCCTCTTAACGCAGGACTGCGTCAAAATCATGCAACGCGAGAAGATTGCCGGCTCCATCGTCAACATTCTCTCTGTCGCCGGATTCTGCGGGATGGACATCCTCTGTTCATACAGCACGACCAAAGGTGCTCTGAGGACTCTGACCAAAAACAATGCCAATGCACTACGTCGGCATCGAATACGAGTCAATGGAATCAATCTGGGTTGGACGGACACGCCGGCAGAACACATTGTTCAGGCCGCTCAGGGAAGTCCGGACGATTGGCTGGAGCAGGCTGAGAAAGCCTCGCCGTTTGGCCGTTTACTTAAACCCGACGATGTAGCGAAGCTTGTCACTTATTTATTAAGTACCGAATCCGGCATTCTTACCGGTTCGTGCATAGACTACTCTCAACGCGTCATGGGCGTCTTCCCGCCGGAAGACGCTGGAGGCACCTGGTAAATCCTGTCGGTTTACTTAAACAACTCATGGTCCGGATTTCCGCCCGACTGAATGTAAGCCAGAAGATCCAGAATTTCCTCACGTGTCAGCGTGTTTAACAACCCGAGAGGCATCATCGAAGTCTTACTCGGTAAGATCTCGTCAATGTCATCGGCCTTTAATTCAATGACAGCCGACGGTGCTTTGGGATCAATAGCGACCGTCAATTGCTTATCGTTTTGGTCGAGTATTCTACCCTGATAGATTTTTCCTTGCAGAGTGATAATCGAATGGGTTTTGAATTGATCTGATACCTGTACCGAAGGATCAATGATTTCACGAAGTAGCACGGGCGGACTATAGCGCCGAGCCGCTCCGGTAATGTCCGGACCTAAAATGCCTCCAATGTTGCCAAAGCGGTGACACTGAATACACGTTGCCGTTGTGAACATCCGTTTTCCCACGTCAAAAGATCGACCGCTCGGCAGATTAGTGACATCGGTCAACAGATCATCAATTTTCCAATTCTTGATAAACTTTCGAGGAGTTGGAGAACCTGTTGGCACGGCACTTTGGATCTCTGCATTAATCAACTCATCCAATGCCAATTGCTGACCTTCATTAAGGCCTGTTACAAAATCCTCACGCATACGCTGCACATAGATCTGATAGTGACCGCCACCTATAAAATCCCCCAATGCAGCCGCTTGCTCGGCATCATTCATACGTGACAGATAAGTTTTGTGACTTTGATTCGTCCAACCTTCAGAAGCGACGCGTAATGTCATCCCGTAAAACAGTAAATCTTCCTGAGTTTTTGCCGACTGTAGCAATGGAACATAGGCTGAAACTGCGTTGGGCTTTTTAAGATAGACCAACATACGACAGATTTCATGATTCAGGTTCGTTGACGTGACAGGCAACATATTCTGCACCACTTCACCAAGTTGTTCTCTCTTGCCGTCAACAATCCCCTGCGTTCGAGCGAACCCAACATTCAACGCACGCAACCAGTCAAGCTGTTGTCGAGTCGTGAATTTCTTCGTCTCCAACTGGATTAATTGCTCTACAGCTGCGAGTTGTCGGTCCTCATCACCACTACGAATCAAAGCAAGGAGTGATTGAATCGCAACATCCGCTTTAGATTGAACTAACGCCTTCTCAGCCCATTGCTCTACAGGTTGATGCTCAAGTGCAATCCGTGCCGCATATCTGATATGACGGTCTTCATGCCCTAATGCTTTCCAAATCGAACTGATTTCCTTACCCGCTTCTGTACCATGAAAAGCTTCTAACGCATGACGTTGAGCACGGAGAGCCTGCGTCTCCTTCCCTTCAACCTCTTGTTGCACATCTTCCTGATCGCCAACATAGGTCACTCGGTAAAGCCCCGACTGAGTACGACGTCCGCCAATGGTGATATACATGGCTCGGTCATGAGGATTGATGATCACATCGGTTAATGGGAGTGGAATCCCTGTTAAAAACTCATTGAGCTCTCCGGAATAGGAACTTCCTTCAGGACTCAGTTTCACGCTATAGAGTTTTCCGTAAGTCCAATCACTTACAAACAGCGTATCCTGCCAATACTCAGGAAAGTCCGCGCCGTATCCAAAAGTGATACCCGTCGGGGAACCCTGACCAACATCCACCACAGGTGGTAAATTGTCTGTGAAGTATGGTAGCCATTTCCCAGTACCAAAACGCCAACCAAATTCACCTCCACTAACGACATGGCAAACTCGAGTTGGACGATACCAGGGAGTACCTACATCCATTTCCATGTCTGCGTCATAAGTAAACAGCTCGCCGTCTTTATTGAAGGCAATGTCAAACGGATTACGGAAACCAGCTGCCATCAGATCCCAATCTTTCCCGTCAGGAGAAACCTGGCAAACCCAGCCACCTGGAGCTAACACATTGGTGTTATGACCATTGCTACACGGCTGACGAGGAAGCAGTTGATCTTCATCCCAGTTATCGGGGAGACGATACGTACGAATCCCTTCGGGAAGCGTCGTATTATTGCCAGCCACAACATAAAGCGACTTCTTATCGGGTGACAACACAATGCTGTGCGGCCCATGCTCACCTCCCCGTCCAGGGAGAAGTTTTAGTGTTTCCACTTTATCCAGCTGATCGTCTCCATCCGAGTCCGTTACCCGATACAAGCCTGACTCATAACGACTGCCGCGATTCACAACCACATACAAGCTGTCAAAGGCATATAGCAAGCCTTGAGCTTCCCCCAGATCGACGTTTATTTCTTCCAATTTGACGTCGCCCGATTTTCCTACCGGAGGAGGAGTAATTCGAAACAAGCCACCATATTGATCACATACAATCAGTCGCCCTTTGGCATCGGAAGTCATACTCACCCAGGAACCCTGCACACTCTTTGGTACGGAGTAAAGCAACTCGACTTTAAATCCATCCTGAACGATTAGGCCCGTCGGATCCGTTGCCTGTTCAGCGGGAGGAGCTTCCGAGGGGACTATTTCGATGGAACGAATGAGCATACTCATCTTGGCAGAGTGAGGATCAAGTCTTAATGCAGTTAACGGGTCTTCCGTATAGAAGTAGGTTTCATACGTACCTACAGAATTCCCTCGCCCCGTCATCTTGAATCGCACAGACCGACCTTCACTTGTCCCTGGATTCTTCGGTGTTGTCCAGAAAATCTGAGAATTCACAACTCCCTGAAAGGATGCTTTGATAATCAGTTTCTTCCAGCCTGCCGGAGCACTTACATCGGCAATCATATGAGGATCACCACCGGTTGCAGTTATCTGCAATCCTTCATCCGTCGCTTGTAGTTCAATCTGAGTTAACGGTTTCCATTGAGTGAAGTCCGCCTTAGATTCCCAGACTTTTACCGCAGGCGTCTGCTGTTCCCAGGCTGACAAACTAGCCACAGCGAAACACGCAACTAATAAACCCGTAAGCCGTATTCCATTCGATCGCAAAGACATGTAATCTGAATTTCCCGATAGTCATTAATGGTGATGCAAAAAATTCTCAGGAGTTTATTGTAACGGGATTAACAAGCTCTGTAATAACCTCTCCGTCGCCGAATGCGTGATATCCTGCAGCAATGCAGAAGTACTCAACTGGTAATAGAATTTATGACTCCACTGATCGACACACACGCTCATTTGGATAGCGATCAATTTGATGGCATTCGAGCCACCATCTTAGAACAAACCCAGCAAGCGGGTATTCAACAGATGATCTCCATCGGATGTAGCTGGGGCTCGAGTCAGAAATGTCTCTATCTTGCCAATCGTTTTGATCAGATATTTGCTTCCGTGGGCATCCATCCCAATTACACGAGTGATGCAGAGCCAGGGCATTGGGATCGAATTGTAGAGATGGCAAAACACCCTAAAGCAGTTGCATTGGGGGAAACAGGACTCGACCGTTATTGGGACTTTTGTCCAATCGAACTTCAGCGTGATTATTTTGATCGTCACATACGCCTAAGTCAGCAGACTGATCTACCGTTTGTTGTTCATATGCGGGACTGTGAAGATGACATCCTGGAAATGCTAACAGAAGCATATGAACGTGGAGGCCCCTTACGTGGAGTGATGCATTCATTTACGGGCGACCCCAATATGGCACAGGCATGTCTGGAGATGGGTATGTATATTTCGTTTGCGGGGATGGTCACGTTTAAGAAAAATGATGCTCTGCGTGATGTCGCTGCTGACATACCGCTTGACAGAATTCTAGTGGAGACTGACTGCCCCTATCTATCTCCGCATCCACTCCGCAGCAAACGTCCCAATCAACCTGCTTATATGGTGCACACTGCTCAATGTGTTGCCGATGCCAAGGAAATGGCGTTAGATAGGTTTGCAAGTCAAACCATCGCCAATACTTACAGGCTGTTCAGTAAGATGACAGTCCTAAACTAATTGGCACGGTTCGCCTAAAAAAGAGAGGCGGAAGGTTGGACAGATACTAACTTAAGCGTCAGCAACTTCACCCGCTACAATTTCCTGGAATGTTTCCAAGTGAGCCTGAGCATTCCCGAGTACTTCTTCAGCGATCGCACGATCCCGTGTATCGGCTTCCAGTGAATCAACACACTGTTGAATGACGTCGATATCGTCTTGCTGAGTCACAATCATGAGGTTTAGGAAGTAATCCAAAGAAACGTCATGCAGGCTTGTGTAGGTAAGTGGAAACGCTCCTGGCTGTACGATTCCACCGAGCTCTAAGATACGCTCGCCAAGAACCTTGACGCTATGCTCCTGATCTTCAATAGCATCGTTAACCAATGCCATTGCTTCTTCCTGTCCATGAGCAACCCATGGTTCCGCATATTTGACGTAGGCTACCAGGGACGCATTGTATACGCCAAGAATACGATTCAGGATATCAATTGTATTATTCATAGTTTTACTATCTCTGATCTCACGCCTAGCTGATAAAGTGCTTCACAGCTTCGTCAGCAAATCCGGCAACCCATTGCCAGCACACGATTAAGAACACTGTTGGAATGGAAACTACCACTACGTAAGCCATTTCAATACGACCTACTGGTCGGTCGCCTAAGTGATGTGATTCATCAGGTTCGCCCATCACCATCGTTTTAATTACCCCGAGGTAATAAAAGAGGCTAATGGCTGTGTTCAAACCACCGGCGATCAACAGAACAAGTAATGCACTTGAACCTGCTGTGCTATACCCATCGGCTAATGATGCGAATATGGCAAATTTGCCGAGGAATCCTGAGAGGGGTGGCAGACCAACCAAGCTGAAGAAAATGAGAGCCAGGCAAATGACCAGCACTGGGCGACTCTTTACCATGCCCGAGTAATCTTCGATTTCTTCACTTCCCACATAGTTACGCAGGAACGCGATAATCGAGAAAGCTCCCAGATTCAGGAAGACGTACACAACAATGTATTGGATTAAGGCACTCGCTGCCTGCTCAGCACCGTTGTTGTCTGTACCCAACATCATCATCAACGGTGTAACAGCCATCATCATATAGCCAGCATGTGCAATCGTTGAATAGGCCAGCAGGCGTTTGATATTCTTTTGACCGTATGCGGCCAGATTACCAAAGGTCGCTGTGATCACAGCAAAGAAGGCAATCAGTAACCCGATGAAATTTCGAACCGGACTGAGTGCTTCGTCGTGGGCCTGTTTGATTTCCAGACGTGGGTCAACTGCTTCAACCACTTCCGCTTCGGTCGCTGGAGCTTCCGTTTCCGCGTTAGCCTGGGCTTCCACAGGTTCGGATGATTTTACGTCGATGTCCTCATCACTTCCACTAACCGCTTCATCTTCCAGAGATACTAAGTGGGTTGGAACGAGGTCCGTCTGAACTGTCTCCTGATGTGCCTCAACTGTCTGTTGAATCGCCTGAGGTGCTTCAATTTCAGATAGAGGTACCGACCCCAATCCCACAGCTAATCGAAGCAATAGTGCCAATGCTGCTGCTTTAGAAGCGACACTCAGAAATGCATTTACTTCCGCACAGGCACCATGGAATACGTCAGGAGCCCAGAAGTGAAATGGCACAGCAGAAAGCTTAAAGGCGATTCCCACAGAAATCATCACAGCGGCAAGGCAAAGTACGGCTTGTTCGCCAAGACCAGCCTGAGGAATGATTTGAGCCAGTTCCAGTGCCATCGTAGGCAAATGAGCTGTACCTGAGAGTCCAACCAGCAAGGAAATACCGTACAACATGACACCAGCGGCACCAGCACCATAGATCGCATATTTCAATGCCGATTCACTTCCTCGTTTACGTCCCTTAATTAGCCCTGCTAGCACATAGGATGGAACACCTGCCATTTCGATGGCCAGAAATACAATCAGCAAGTGATTCGCCGAAGCCATCAGACACATGCCTAAGGTTGAGCCGAATACCAGTGAATAAACATCGGCACCGTCTTCCTTGTCCGGTACGCCGGAGATCTTAGTAAAGATCAGAAATAGTACCAGGAATAGCATCAGGATCGATCGAATCGCAATCGTCAATCCATCATGAACCAACAGCCCCGTGAATAACTCTTCACTTTCAACATTGCCTCCGCAAAGCTGAAGTGGATTACTTGAAACCAGTCCGACCACAGCGCCGGCCAAAGCAACCCAAAACAGATCGAGTTTGGTGGTGACCAACCGCACTGCCAGAAACAACGCAATAAACACACATAGTGTGATCTCGGGCATAAACAACCCCAGACTGTTGGCTGAATCAGCCTTCAGTGCGTCGATTAAATTATAAAAGTCCGTTGTCGATTCCATTGGATTATTAAACTTCTGGAAAAATTTCTATTATCACAAGTCCGTGATTAAATGTGTTTGCTAATTGGCAACAGCCACTTCTGTAAGATCCGAAGTTGCTGCCGTCTCACCTTCGCCATGTTCGTCGGCAGCTTCTTCACCCTCTTCACCGTGACCATCTTCCGATGCTTCTTCGGCATGTTCTGCTTCGTCTGATTCTTCAGCCGTGGCTAAGGTTTGTTCATATCCTTCTCGCCACTCATTCAGCGAAGTAACCTGCTGATCAACAGTTTCATCCATGTACTTGATCAGCGTATTTGGAAAGACTCCAAAGATGATAGCTAAGACCAACAGAATCGCTCCGGTCGAGAATTCCCGTCCGTTGATTGGCTTGATTTCTTCAGCGTGCGGGCCTTTGTACTCAGGGCCAAGATAAACACGTTGTAAGGTCCAGAGAATATATCCCGCAGTGAAGATGACAACCGAGGCAGAGATTATGGCCAGTAGCGGGCTAAATCGCCAGACACTAAGAACAACCAAAACTTCTCCGATGAACCCACAAAGTCCGGGAAGACCCAAGCCAGCAAAGAATAGTCCCATTGCCAGAGCGGTATATTTCGGCATCAGGCCGTATAGCCCACCAAATTCGTTGAGGTTCCTGTGGTGAACTCGGTCATAGATAATACCAACCATAAAGAACATACCGGCTGATGAAATACCGTGTCCGATCATCTGGTACATCGCTCCGGTCACGCCCATCTTCCAGTAGTCACCGTTACCGAGCATCGTCCAGACACCGAAACCGACGACTACATAGCCCATGTGACTGACCGAACTATAAGCGACCACTCGCTTGAAGTCGGTTTGAGCCAGAGCCGCGAAGGCTCCATAGACCATACTGGCTACACCAAGACCAACCACAACGTAGGATAACTCTAAACCACCGGCCGGACAGATTGGGTAACAAATACGGATGATTCCGTAGCCCCCCATCTTCAACAGCACACCGGCAAGAATCATCGAAATTGGAGTTGGAGCTTCCACGTGAGCGTCAGGCAACCAGGTGTGAACCGGTATCGATGGCACTTTCACAATGAAACCGATAAACAGCAACAAGAAACACCACCACTGTAATTCAGCACTAAAGCAGTCCGTGGTTTGAGCTAATTCGGCGAGTGCAACCAGATTAAACGTGTGAACAGCTGTTCCACTCTTTATACCTGCCGCCACACTCTTAGTCACGTCCGCATTGATTACGTCATTAGCAACCAACTCTTGCAGATTAGCGGGAGCAAGTTGGGTCAGGTCACTGTTGAAGTAGATCATCAAGATGGCGATCAACATCAGAACTGAACCGAGCAAGGTATAGAGGAAGAACTTAATCGCTGCATATTCACGACGTGGTCCCCCCCAAATTCCAATTAGGAAATACATCGGCAACAGCATGACTTCCCAGAACACATAGAAAAGGAAGAAGTCGAGTGCTAGGAAGACACCGATCATCCCCGTTTCTAGTAGCAGGAATAGAACACAGTATGCCTTAACATGCTTTTTGATGGACCAGCTAGCCAGAATTGCCAGGATACTCACACCAGTGGTGAGTAGAACCAATGGAAAACTAATTCCATCGATGCCCATGGCATATTCAATATCGAATGCGGGTATCCAGGAGATGCTAAATGCATGTTGCATCGATCCGATGCTCTCATCAATCGCGGAACTGTCATTTAAGACAAACGCTGCAAGGCTAACCACGAAAGTTAGAATCCCGACCCCAAGCGTAAACCCCAGAAGGAAATTCTGGTTGTCCTTCGCGTTCACACCGTTTTCATCCTTTTTGCTAGGAAAACAGGCGACCGCGAGTGCTCCGAGAGTCGGTAAAAATACAATTAAGCTAATGAGTAGTTCCATTTTTTAACTCTTCCAATGGTGTTGAAGCCATTGCTTCGTGTGGAATGAAAAAGTGTGTTCTTCTAGTTAGTTTTCAAGTGAGTCTATTTGGTGCTGGCCGAAGCCGGGTCCCACATAAAGCTCACAAAGACAAAGATTGCCACTGCGCCAATAACGATAAACAACACGTACTGACGTAGATTTCCGGTTTGAACTCGACGTAGCGACGTACCGACACGGTATACCGTACCGCCAAGCCAATCGACGAATCCATCGATGACAAAACCATCTGCAATCCGAGTCCAGATATTCGCAACCTTTTTGGTTGCTCTGGCCGAGAAATGGATGATTGTGTCGAAAATATTCTTATCAATTGCTGTGACAAACCTGCCGATGACCTTGGACGGTCGTACAAACAGGAAGTCATAAAGCTCATCAAACCACCACTTGTTACTGAGGAAGTTGTAAATACCACCAAAGGTGTCTTTAACTTCTGCCGGCTTGAGGAATCTCGTTGGCGGCGTGGCGTACATGAGGAATGCTAGAGAGATACCGATGACACCAGACAGCGTAGCTAGCCAGGTAACTGGTACTTTGACAGCACTTAAGTGACTTAGGTGTTCATCAGGAACGACGATATCCGATCCCATACCAGCTAGGGTTTCGCCGGCTACACCTTCAGGACGAGCTGCTTCCAGCATGTATCCCAATTCTGTACCTGATGAAAGAGGGTTCGCCCAGGCCACGCCGATTGCCATGACTGACAGAATCAGTAATGGATGTACCATGCGTGGGTATTCATGAGCATGGGAAAATCGTTCTTCATCACGCGGTTTACCAACAAACGTCATAAACCACATACGGAACATATAGAAGGCGGTAATGGCCGCACTGCCCAAGGCAATCCAGAAGAATGGTCCTCCGAATCCCCAGCCGTTAGCATTCCCCCAACTAAACGCCTGTTCCAGAATAGCGTCCTTTGAGTAGTAACCACTGGTCCCAATAATAAACGGGATCCCAGCCCCTGCGATGGCCAGACAGCCAATAAACATGGTCCAAGCGGTGATTGGTATCTTCTTACGCAATCCGCCCATCTCTGTCATTTCATTGGTGTGAACCGCATGAATAACTGAACCAGATCCCATAAACAGCAAGGACTTGAAGAATGCGTGTGTAAACAAGTGCATAAGACCTGCGACCCAACCGCCAACGCCCAGTGCCATGATCATATAACCAAGCTGAGAAATGGTTGAGTAGGCCAGTACTTTCTTAATGTCGGTCGCAACGATAGCGATTGTCGCTCCGATGAATAGCGTGATCGTTCCGATGATGGCAATGACAAATAATGCTTCTGGTACGAGCATTGGGAAAAATCTACCAACTAAGAACACTCCGGCGGCAACCATCGTCGCTGAGTGAACCAATGCAGAAACGGGTGTTGGCCCTTCCATCGCATCCGGCAGCCAAACGTGCAGTGGGAATTGAGCACTTTTCCCAACACATCCACAGAAGATTCCCAGTCCACCCACGATCATCAGCCAGTATCCGAGCGGAGATTTTCCTTCTTCTTCACGTTTTTCATTGATCTCTTTCAGAGCCTGCGCTTCACTGACATGATTCTCGGCAGCATACTCTTCAATTTCAGCGGCAAAGAACTGAGTCGCAAAACCACTTGGAATCGCAGTTTCTAGTTCTCCGTGCCCACCGTGAGCATCGTCTCCGTGGTGGTTTTCTTCTCCACCATGAGCTTCATCTCCGTGGTGTTCGTCTTCTTCGCTGTGCTCGTCGTCTCCGTCGTGTTCACCGTCTTTGCCGTGCTCACCCTGATCACCCTCATCACCGTGTTCGCCCTGACCGTCGTGACTGTCATGTTGGTCTTGATGGTCATGAGCATGTGCTACATGAGCATGAGCGGCGGAACCCATCTGACTAAACAATTCGTCATAGTTAAAAGTCCCAAAGCCAGTCCAGAAAATCATCAAACCGATGATCATTCCAAAGTCACCCACTCGGTTAACAATGAATGCTTTATTGGCCGCCGTGGAAGCACTTTTTCGTTCGACGTAGAAACCAATCAGGAAGAATGAACAGATCCCAACCAATTCCCAGAACACGAATGTCATTGCAATATTGCCGGCCAGTACAAGACCGAGCATGCTGAAGCAGAACAGCGACAATGCCTGGAAGAATCGTGGGTAACGTCCCTTACGGTGGCAGTGACTTCCGTCTGGCATGACCACTTCATGGTCAACAAACTCATAGTCCTCTTCACTAACAGCTTCTCCATCGTGACCGTGATCGTCGTGATGGTCGTCATGGTGATCATCGTGATGGTCATCGTGATGACCTGCACCAGTGAAGATTTTCTTATAAAAGTAGCCGAGGAAATTATTGTGTTCCGGGTCGACATGGTGGTCGCGTTTATCTTCGGGCAGCTCATCGTCCATGTACTTGGATGCGTACCAATGGATCAAGGTCGCGATGAAGGTAACCATACAGAACATGGCAATCGTCAGTGAGTCGATGTAGTAGCCAATCGTCAGCTTCAGGTCACCAAATGTACCAAGTGTGTAGTAGTCTCCAGATTTGGGCTCAAACGTGGGGGCTTTGGTACCTTCACCATGAGCATGAGCTGAAGGATGTTCCAAGTGTTCCAAATGCTCTTTGTTTGCCTGCTTTAGTTCACTTAATGCAGTTAGGTTGGATTCGCCGTTAGAGTTGGAGTCGCCCAACCATACAAACAAGGAAATAAACGAAAGAATTGCAGCACCGACAATCGCCGCCAACGAGATATTCGCAGCATGCTTACTTTGCCCTCTCCGACGGAGGGAATGGCCAAGTAACAGGTTTACGAAAAACGCAATTAATGGCAGTAATACAGCAGTGCCTAATAATATGTGAAGTTCCATTAGCCGTTTAACTCGTTCGCTCGATCTACGTCCACAGTGTTGTGGTTGTTATAAAAATTCAAGGCAATTGCCAGTGCCACAGCTGCTTCAGCTGCGGCAAGCACAATCACAAACAGAGCAATTAACTGCCCGTCTAACCCCAATGAGCCCTCGGGGCGAAGTACTTTACTTCCAAATGCAATGAAGTTCATGTTGGCACCATTGAGCACTAACTCAACTCCCATCAAGACTCCCAGTAAGTTGCGTTTTGTGGCCATACAGACGGCGCCGAGTACAAACAACACGGCTCCCACTGCGAGGTACCAGGAAACGGTAACTGTTCCAATTAACAACATTTTGAAATTCCAATCACTTCCTATAGTGAATGACTAGTCCTCATCGTTAGGGTCAAGCGGGTTTAATGCCGACTTCCCTTTATGAGTTACTACGTACTTTGCTTCTTCCAATGGTTCTTCTTCGTGTTCCATCTTGAACAACATCAATTTCGCACGACTGCTCTTATCATCTGTCGCGTGAGATAGTTTTTTGGTGCGAGCCATATAAGCTGCACCAATAAGAACCACTAATAGATGAAACGAAACGATGATAAACGGCATCAGATAGCCTGATTTTCCATCTGCCACCGCATCGGTTGATTCACCTAATGTATCCACTCGAATTCCTGTCAGTGCCAACCCTAAAGGCGTTGCCTCTTTGGTGGCAGAAACATGGGCATCATTAATATCCTGAGGTGTTCGCCAGTCTTCCGCACCAAAAGCACCGAAGAGCAGAACCATCAGCAGGGATCCGCCAACGATTGTCGCCAGAATCCAATCCTGAGTATGTGTATCCATATTGATGAAGTCTTTTTGAGCGGTCAGCATGACGCCAAAAATCAACAGTACCAACGTACCGCCAACATAGATCATCAACTGCATCGCCCCGACGAATTCAGCACCTGCCAGGAAAAATAAACCGGCAGTGGATCCGAGTGAAAGGACGAGATAAAACGCCATTCGAACGACGTTCTTACTCAGCAGGACACCAAAGCCAAATCCAATGGCAATCGTGGCAAAGATAATAAAGAAGAACTGGTGCCAATAAGGCCACGCTACTGCGATCAAATCCATTATCGTTCACCTCCTTTCACGACCGAAACAGGTAGTGTCTTTACGGTCACCGAATCTGCATTGGCTGTTTTATCTTCTTGGTGCGGCTCGGGATCCGGGATACCTGACGCAGGACTTGCATCAGCCGCAGGAGTCACCTCTACACCTTCAGTCCACATTTCATGTTTTTCATAACGAGGATTACCTACCAATGAATTGGCCGTCGGCAGATCAAGATACTGCCAGGTCGTCGCTCCGATAAACCCAAGCGCTGCAAGCGGGACGCAATACTTCAGACACATGGTCATCACTTGGTCAATTCGCAAACGAGGGAATGTCCAGCGAATCCACATCATCACGGTTACGCCGATTAAGCCTTTAAGCAGAAGGTTCCCCACTCCAATGATGCGAGAAATATTCAAGCCCCAGGTTCCACCGATGGTCTCACCGATCCATTGCCCAACCGGAATCGGGCCGTGTGAACCGCCAAAGAACAGGATGCTTGCCAGAGCTGAGACAACAAACATCGAGCTGTATTCAGCCATGAAGAATAAACTCCATCTCAATCCTGAATACTCTGTATGGAATCCGGCAACCAATTCACTTTCCGCTTCGGCCAAGTCAAACGGAGCTCGATTGACTCCGGCTGTGGCACAGGTGAAGTAAATAATCGCCGTGAGGAATGTAAATGGATCATTAAAGACAAGCCAGTTGGTGAACAGCCCAGCCTGCATATTTCCGATGGTTGTCAAATTCATGGTGCCGCAGATCATGACTGGCACAACGACACACATTCCTAAAGGAACTTCATAACTAACGACTTGAGCCGCTTCACGCATCGCACCGAACAATGACCATTTCGAACCGGATGCATAACCGGCCAAAATCACGCTAAACACTTCCAGTCCCAGAACTGCCAGGACAAAGAACACAGCTGTATTGACATGCTGAGCGACCACGCCGTCTGCAAACGGCAGGGCAATAAAGGCAGCGTAACTAGCGGCCAAACCAACATAGGGGGCGATCTTAAACAGAAAGCGATCTGCAAGATCTGGGGTAATGTCTTCTTTGGCAATCAGCTTAATACCGTCAGCCAGAGTTTGTAGCCAACCGTACTTCCCACCGACACGGGTTGGTCCAAGTCGGTCCTGAATACGACCGGAAATTTTTCGCTCCATCCAAATGAAGAGCAACGCTCCGACCGCCACAACGTGCAAAATAAGCACGGCTGCAATAAGCGCGGCAATCAAATAGCCGACCCAGGAGTCGCCGATGCCGAAAATATTGTTTATAAAATCTGCCATTTAACTGGCCTTATTCCTAATTGTCTCTAAGTCGATAACAACGAAATTTAACTCGCCCGCATTAGCGGTCAATTTCTCCCATCACCACATCCAGGCTCCCAACGATCGCCGGAATATCCGCCAGTAGAATTCCCTGACAGAGTGGAGCAGTTACTGAGAGGTTACAGAACGAGCTACTACGAGCCCGAACTCGCCAGGGAATCGAGTCGCCATTACCGACGACATAAAATCCCATCTGACCACGGGGAGCTTCAGTTTCCATGTATGCTTCTTTAGCCGGTAATTTCTGAACCAGCTTAATAGGCGTTCCCCAATCACCCGATGTCGCTTCATATTTTTCAATGGCCTGTTCGATCAGGCGGACAGACTGAACAACCTCCAGCATCCGCACATAGAATCGATGCCAGCAATCCCCAAGGATTGCCTGGCGTGGGATTTCTGGATAATCCAGTGAATCGCCGTGGAATTCGTAATTGGATTCCGGATACTTTCCGGTTTCAGGATCTGCACAAATGACATCGAACACATAGCCTTCGTACATTTCGGTATAGCGTTCTTCACCATGGAATCGCAAGTCATGATAGACACCACTTCCACGAAGCACTGGTCCGGTACAACCGTAATCCACGGCCATCTTGGCTGACATCACGCCGATACCTGCCGTACGCGATACAAAAATCGAGTTGGTGGTCAGCAGAGTATGTAATTCAGGAATCACTTCTTTGAACTGATTCAGGAATTGACGACATTTGTCGGTCCAGCCAACCGGCAAATCTGCGGTGGCTCCACCAGGTGTGAGATAACTGTAGGTCAATCGAGCTCCGCAAGCTTCTTCAAACAGATTGAGAATTTTCTCTCGCTCACGAAAACCATAAAGAAACGGAGTAAACGAACCCAGGTCGAGTCCATAAGTCCCCATCGCTACCAGATGGCTGGCGATACGCCCCATCTCAGAAATAATCACTCGCAAATGCCGACCACGTTCAGGAAGATCATATTCGAGCAACTTTTCAATTACTAAAGACCAGCCAAGATTCATATTCATGGCTGCCAGATAATCCATTCGATCTGTATAAGGAATCCACTGACGAGCAGTTAGGTTTTCACCAATCTTTTCAGCACAACGATGCAGATACCCCAGATGAGGTTCAACGTCTGAAACAACTTCACCATCGGTACGCAGTACAAGACGCAACACCCCGTGAGTACTGGGGTGCTGAGGTCCCATATTAATGAGCATTTCATCCGTTCGGACGTCAAACTCAATTACGCGAGGATCATCAATCTTTGAAGTGGCCATACTCGAATTTATTCCACAATAACCTTAGTTGGTTTTACTACCCAAAATTCTCTACTATCAATCTCTGCGTTAGCAATCTCTGCGTTAGCGTCCTCGAATCCCGTGATATTCCAACGGCATTTCGTAGTCTTTACGCAAAGGATGCCCTTCCCAGTCATCAGGACAGAGAATTCGTTTCAGATGCGGGTGCCCTAGAAAATTCACTCCAGACAAGTCATAAGCCTCGCGTTCGTGCCAGTCGGCGGTTGCCCACACACCAGCTACAGACGGCACGGTCGGCAATTCACCTTCCACTCCGTTTTTCCATCGAGGAATTTTCACCTTCAGCACCAAAGTCAATTTGGTAGCAATACTACTCAAGTGATAAACCACTTCCAGATGGGGTTCCCAATCAACCTTCGCGGCTTTCTTGGGGTCTGTCTCCAGATAGTCAACTACGGTGATGCTGTTACACATATCGAAGCGAAAGCCTTCAGCTTCCTTAAGAAACTGACAGACTTCGACTAACACACTGGGATTTAATTCCACCCATTCATCAATCGCTTCGAGATTCACATCGATGATGCCTTCACCGAATTTAGCTCGAAGTTCAGATACCAGAGGGATTTCACTCATTTGTTCGTTTACCTTTTTTGCCTGCTTGCCCGTTTGTCAGCTTGTTATTCCAACCTATTCAATTCCCTAAGCTTCAGCCGAGGGAGCGCGATTTCTGCGGCGTTCATTCACCACAGCTTTGACCCAATCCAGGTCACCTCGTTTCCACACATAGAAGAAACCAAGCATCAACACGACAAAAAACACAGCAATATCAATTAACGTAATTAACGATAACGTCTTAGCACTCGCAGCAATGGCCTCTTGCCCGCCGGCGGGGACAGTCGGTTCAGCGACTCCCATCTCAAGCAACAACCGCTGAGCATCCTCGGTCAAAACCTCACCTGATGCCACCGCTTGTTCAGCATCAGCCAGCGATGCTAATTGCTCGGACTTCCCAAAGACCGTGGCCCATGGAAAGAAGAAAGCAACTTCAACGTCGAAGATAATAAAGAGCAGGGCAACGATGTAGAAACGCAAGTCGAACTGAACATAGCTGGAACCGATCGTCGGTTCACCACATTCATAGATCTCGCCTTTTTCCTGATGTGGATTATCTGGTCGCAGAAATCGCCCAACCAACAGATTGACAAAGACAAACACCAACCCGATTCCAACAAATAGGGCCAGGTAGCCAACCAGACTGACTGACGATTCCAGTGCTGCTGCTTCTGCAAATACCATTGTTATTCCATTTATTAACTTTGAACCGTCGGGACCTACGCAGGACCTTCGGCAACTTGTTCCACTACCAAATCAGATACACTTTGCCGGCCATTAAAGCCAGCATCGATTTCATGCCAATGCTCAACCGAAGGCTCTCCAAGACGCCAGCAAAGATAGACTACTCGGCCTTCTTTCTCTGACGGAAAATCAACCAGATCGATTCGACCATCCGGTCCGTTCTTGGGTTCCGCCCCTAAAGCACGCAACTCATCAATTAATTCATGCAATCGCGCTGTCTGACGCTCTAGCTCTTCCTGTGTATGTACTAATTCTTCCGAGTATGGGTCGGTCGATTCTCCCGCTTCCCCCACTCCTCGGAGTTCGCGTCCGGCACTGATCGAAGCCAGATGACGCTGACGTTCAAACACGACTCCAGACAATTCTGCCAAATCACTGGTAATCGCGCGCACAAGCGGGAGCGAAGCATTCGCTTCCTCAAGTGTGAACAATTTCAATGTTTGGTTTGGAGACATATTTCCCTGACGCGTAATGTATATTCCAATCAGCCTTACTGCTGACCTTCATTGGGGCCGGTATGTACCGTATTAACAATCACCTTCGACTGAGCCACCGCTGCTGGATTAAGCGTCGCTCGCCCCCAACTAACATCTAACGGCAGTCGCGAGTAATCCACAATCGTTCCGTCACGACTGTAACAACTCAAGTCGTGCGACGCTCCCATGAAGATACAATCGACCGGGCATGGTTCCACACAGAGAGCACAAAACATGCACTTCGAATAGTCGATTGCATAGCCTGTAATCTTGAACCCTTTACCTACGGTTACCTTTTCTTTGCCAATATAAATACAGTCCACAGGACATGCTTTGGCACAAGCGTCGCAAGCAATGCAGGTTGTCAGATCAAATCGATGAAACCCTCGGTACCTGGGAGCCACAGGAACGGGCTTCTCCGGATACTCATATTGCTCTGTAAAGGTTCGACGATCTGGGTCATACGTTTTACGCCAATAACGCAACGTAATGAGCAATCCATTAATTGTCGTTTTGAAAACAGTGATGATGTTCCCCAGCCAATTACGAAATGACTGCGGAAAACTTAATTTTTGTTCTGGGACTTCCATGGATGAAGCGAACTGACAACTAAATATAGGCGCGGATATACAAGGGGCAATAATTAACCCATAAGACTCTAAGAATATCTATTTGCGTAGTGAAAGAATAGCCCCATCAGTCAGTAATTCCTGAAAGATAAAGAGAAATTCAAAGGGGCCGTTTTCCAAAGCTCCGTTTCAAATCCAAGAGATCCCCACCTACCCATTTCCGCCATAGAGAAAATCTCAATTCCCTCACCGTAATATCAATTTGAGTGTCACAGGCAAGTTGATATTCCAGACAGGCCAAATCAGGCCAAAGTGACCACTTATGCCGGTTTTAACGCTAATTACTGCATGATAATTACAAAACATCAGAAGAAATTCAGGTATAGCTTGACCACCTGTTACCACGTCGTAGAGTGAAGTAACTCCTGTAGACAGTGTGCAACAAGCAAATCAACTTCCTGAACCACTGTTTTTATGACTCAAAGTCGTTCTACGGGATACGTAAAATAACATTAAAAACGTGGAGACCGCTTAATACCGGGAGCCACTCTAAAGTGAATAACGGATCATCACAATTTTTTAACCAAAGGACTGAGAAATGTTAGTTCTGTCACGAAAGAAGAATGAGAGTATTGTCATCAACAATGACATTACGATCGTTGTTGTCGATATTCGTGGCGATAAGGTACGTTTGGGAGTGGAAGCTCCTAAAGAAGTACCCGTCCATCGACAGGAAGTTTTTAACGCCATTCAACGAAACGAAGATGCGGTTACAGAAAACCCGTAAACAGTCTTTCTTTGAAGCCAATGGAATTCACCAGTAAACAGCTAGGGCCTTAACTGCAGC
>CALKCC010000015.1 GCA_938082855.1 uncultured Pirellulaceae bacterium
CACCACAATGTTGGTGGACTCCCTGATGAACTGGGCTTTGAATTGATCGAACCATTACGCGATCTATTCAAGGACGAAGTACGACAATTGGGTCTGGAACTTGGACTCCCGGAACACTTGGTCTGGCGGCATCCATTCCCAGGACCTGGATTGGCAGTTCGATGCCTCGGAGAAATCACCAAAGAACGACTCGATATACTCCGTGAAGCAGATGCCATTGCCATTGAAGAAATTGAAAATGCCGGTCTGTACCGCGAAACTTCTCAGGCATTTGCTGTACTTCTACCCGTTCAGAGTGTGGGGGTCATGGGGGATGCCAGAACCTACGAAGATGCAATCGCAATTCGCTGCGTCAACACCGATGACTTTATGACAGCCGACTGGTCGCGACTTCCCTATGACTTACTCGCCACCATCTCGACACGAGTCATCAACGAAGTCAAAGGCGTGAATCGAGTGTGTTATGACATTAGTAGTAAGCCCCCTGCGACAATCGAGTGGGAATAAAAACAGACCTGATAACAGCACGGTTATCAGGCCTATTTTTATATGCTTCTGAGTGGATCCGAGTAACAATCGAGAGGGAAGGGGAACTCGCGTTAGTACGGACTCAAAAGCGGCAGGTATTATTCAGTATCGAAACATGCGACCAGATACCTGTCCTTAGCAACCAGCTGATTCCGTTTTTTCGTGAAGCAATCTGTGGCTCACATCTGATTACCCTCCGAAGACAACCAAACAGTACAACCCGAACAACTGGCACGGATGTTGCAACCGGCCACCAGCATTACCTCTGTGAACGCTATGAGTAAACAATACATCTACACGATCACCGAATTAACAAAGAAACATGGGCCTCGAGAAGTCCTTAAAGAAGTCTACCTTGCTTTCTACCCCGGCGCTAAAATTGGCGTCCTCGGGCGTAACGGAACTGGGAAAAGTACTTTATTACGTATCATGGCTGGGCAGGACACCGAATTTGACGGCGAGGCCCGATTAACCGATGGATTCACCTGCGGTTATCTACCTCAGGAGCCTCAGCTTAATCCTGAGAAGGATGTTTGGGGGAATGTCGAAGAAGCTGTGGCTCCAAGACGAGCCATGCTGGACCGTTACAACCAAATCAGTGTTGAGTTAGCTGAGCCGATGGACGACGAGCAGATGATGAAACTCTGCGATGAAATGGCCCGGCTTCAAGATGAAATCGAAACGACAAACACGTGGAATCTGGACCGGGAAATCGAAGTGGCCTTTGATGTCATGAATCTTCCGGCTCGCGACGCTGATGTCACAACACTTTCCGGGGGAGAGCGTCGACGTGTGGCTCTCTGCAAGTTACTACTGGAACGCCCCGACTTGTTGTTACTTGACGAACCAACGAACCACCTTGATGCCGATTCCGTGGCATGGCTGGAACGCCATCTGGGTGACTACCCGGGTACGATCGTTGCCGTCACTCACGACCGTTATTTTCTGGATAACGTTGCCCAGTGGATTCTTGAACTTGACCGAGGCAAGGGATATCCCTTCGAAGGCAATTACACCGCGTGGCTTGAACAGAAAGAAGCCCGACTCAAAATTGAAGAAAAGCAGTCGGTGGCCAGACAAAAAACAATTGCCCGCGAACTGGAATGGGTACGCTCCTCTCCCAAAGCACGTCAGAGTAAAAGCAAAGCTCGAATCGCTGCCTATGACCGAATGGTCTCAGAACAATTTGAAGAACAAATCAGCGAATTCGAAATGCAGATCCCTCCAGGAGCACACCTTGGAGATCTGGTGATTGAAGCCAAAAACATCTCCAAAGGATTCGGTGACAAAATCCTAATGGAGGACCTATCCTTTTCATTGCCTGCCGGTGGAATCGTAGGAGTGATTGGTCCTAACGGCGCCGGAAAAACAACACTCTTCCGGATGCTCACTGAACAAGATACTCCCGATAGCGGCGAGTTACGTGTTGGCCCGACCGTGGAAATGGGCTATGTCGATCAAAACAGAGACAACCTGGATCCCGAGGCCACAGTCTACGAAGAGATTTCCGGTGGCTATGAACATCTCGACATGGGAGGCCGTCGGATAAATTCCCGTGGGTACGTCTCCCGATTCAATTTCAAAGGCCCCGATCAGGAAAAGAAAGTGGGAACGCTTTCCGGCGGTGAACGTAATCGTGTTCATCTAGCCAAACTCCTGCGTCAGGGTTCCAATGTCTTGCTACTCGATGAACCCACCAACGACTTGGATGTGGATACTCTCCGTGCTCTGGAAGAGGCGATACAGAATTATGCCGGCTGCGTCGTCGTTACCAGCCATGACCGTTGGTTCCTGGATCGACTAGCCACACATATCCTGGCCTTTGAAGGTGATGGGTACGTGCACTGGTGTGAAGGAAACTACGAGACGTATGAACGTCAGCGTCGTGAACGACTGGGGATCAACCCTGACGAACCACGCCGTTTTAAGTACAAGAAGTTGGTATAATCTTGAACACAGCAAGTGCATATCAACACGCACTTTGATCGTCAGGACCTTGAATGCCTTGACGTATCATGTTGTTCGTACAATATTCATGAATAGACCCTACTTAACATACTAAAACTATAAGGAAACAACGCCGTGACAATTCTGCGAGTTGGCTCGACACCAAAATACGCCTCCAATTTCGATAAAGCCTTTGGTGGCAAGAAAAAGAGTGCTTCTAAAGCTTCTGCTAAGAAGAAACCTGCACGTAAAAAGACTGCCAAGAAGAAATAGATCTTTGTAAAACACTATCTGGAGAATTGACCGTGAAAATCCACCTACGCTACTGCTCTTCCTGAAATTATGAACCCAAAGCTGTCAGTCTGGCAGCCAAGTTGCTTGTGCAATACAAACGGCAAATTAGTGGTCTGGAACTTGAGCCCAGCATGGGTGGATGTTTCGAAGTGACGGTAGGAGACGAGT
>CALKCC010000016.1 GCA_938082855.1 uncultured Pirellulaceae bacterium
CGGCTGGAAACTTGAGTGAGTCATCCTCGCTAAGCAGCTTAGCGTGATTATCCAAAAACGTCTGACAAAGCCGGAGTTCCTCAGCTAAGGGCTTCCGACAAAGCACGGTTTCAAAGGCGTTGGTTATAAATTCGGTGTCAGTGCCAGAAAGTTGATGTGCGATGATTCGAGCATTGGATTGTGCCAGGTCACTATTCATTAACGCCAAAGCCTGATGTGGAACCACGCTCTCTTTACGGAGATAACATGAATTTGGATCCGCCACATCAAAAACTTCCAGCATCGCCATTTTCTCATTAGGCGTATTGCGAAAATACATGCTGCGACGGGCTACCGTTTGGCCTTCATCCTCTGGTAGTTCCGGGCCCCCACGCGTAAGGTCGAGGGTACCGGATAGATATAGAATGCTGTCTCGGATGACCTCCGCCTCCATCCTTTTAGAATTCATACGCCATAAGAACTTGTTATTAGGGTCTTTGTTTTTAGCAGACCGGATTGAATGGGTTTCCATTCGGTAGACATTGGACAGTACGATCATCTTGTGAATGGGCTTCATTTTCCACTGCTGCTTTATCAGTTCAGAGGCGAGCCAGTCCAGGAGTTCAGGATGTGTTGGCGTCTTTCCGTTTAACCCGAAATTCTCGGTCGTGGCTACTAGGGGCTGTCCGAAATGTCTCCCCCAAAGATGATTGACTGCTACTCGGGCAGTACGAGGGTTTGTCTCACTTGTGATCCAGTGAGCCAATGCGGTCCGGCGTCCCGTGCTTATGCGTTCATGGGTTTCGCCGAGGGCGGTATATTCGTTTGTTGGATGAATCAGCGTGTTCTGTGCTTCTTCCAGTTGAAGTTGTGCGGCCTCAATTGCCTTTTTCTGTTCGTCAGTTTGAGGTTGTTGGCCGAGACGGATTAGATCATATCTGGCTTGTTCGATTTTGTGACGGCTTTCTGCTTGATTCGCTGCTCGTTTCAGGGCCGCTGTTTGAGCAGAAGGTGTGAGGAATTCTGAGACCGCGGCGTTAAGGCGGGCTTGCACGGCATCTAAATTCGTCTGGGCAACCTGAATGCCTACTTTCGCTGATTCCACCGCTTCTGTCGCACTTGCGATACGCCTTTCGATGGTTTCTTGTGACTCGAATAATGCAGTCAACGTAAGGTGATGAAATTCCGCTGCACCGCTGTGTACCCACAGTGAAAACTTTCCATCTTGGCGATTGATTGGTAGTTCGTAGTCTAGTTTGCGTTGTCCGTCTAGATCGACAGTTAGGGAGGTTCCCATGACGGTTACATCTAGTGTGACAATATCCCCTACATTTAGTTCTGTGTATACGATCCCTTCGGAGGGATAGGTTTGCTTTCCGTTTACACGATGGAACGCCTGAACAGTCTGGCGATTGTCGTTTGTGCTTGTATAGACGTCCTGTGACGTGCCTGTGTCGATAAAATCGTAGCTAAATCCTACCGAACGAAAGCTTCCAGGGGCTAAAGCTTTATATTTCAACTGAAGCGAGAAGTCCGGAGGATGATTTTCCTTTGTGGCAATGGTTGCGAAACTAGTCACGTCTTTAAGTGCTAAATGGCCATTCTCATAAACCCAGTTGCCTTTCAATGTTTCCCATAATTCGGGGTTTGGTTTGGAAAAGTCGGTGTCGATGAATGGCGTGGGCTTTTGCTCTGTTTTCTCGTTGCCTGATAACCGCTCAGCCAACTTCGACTCCCAGTGCTTAAGTTCTTCAGTGGCTTGTTGGAGGAGTGTTTCTGCGGCTTCGACTTCACTTCGAGCTTTCACAATCAACGTTTCCCTTACTCCTTCTCGTAGGATGGGATACCATGATTCGGTTGGCAAGTTGATTGGTTTAATTGATAGTGCTGGGCCTCCTAGCGATTTTGGTACACCGGGAGTCAGTGGTTTCGTTTCGTCTGGAAATCGGTCGTCTCCACGGTCAAATCGGTAGGTGGGCTGGTCGGGGTCTTTGTCGAAAACTACAGGGAGCCCGTCGGAGAGGACCTGGCCGAGTGTGGCATCCTTTTCGGTCTCGGTAGTAGCAGAGATTGGATCTGTACGAACGTGATGAGGTTCGAAGAAGGCTCGAAATCTATAATATTCCTCCTGCGTAATTGGATCATATTTATGGTCATGACATCGTGCACACTTAAAGGTGAGCCCAAGAAATGCCTCACTGGTTCGCTCGACGGTGTCAAACAGGCTAACATTGCGGTCAAACTTATACCAATTCCGCCCGAGATAACCCGTCGCAACTACGGTGTCTTTATCCTGTCCAGCCAACTCATCGGCTGCAAGCATTTCTTGAATCATCCGATCGTAACCCTTGTCGTCATTCAAGGAATTTACGATCCAATCCCTCCAACGCCAGATATGTCGCTGACTATAGCGAATTTCGTTTATTCCTCGACTCCCGTACCAATCACTGTATCGCCAGATGTCCATCCAATGGCGTCCCCAGCGTTCGCCATACTGTGGGCGACTAAGAAGGTCATCAACAACTCGTTCGTACGCTGCCGACGAGTCGTCATTTAAGAACGAATTGAGTTCGGTGACCGTAGGAGGAAGGCCAATCAGATCGATGTAGACTCGACGAAGCCAGGTTGACTTGGAAGCTGCGTTTACGTGGGGTAGTTTCAATTCAAGCCGCTTGGCATGAATCAAAGCGTCAATTGGATTTTCATTCCATGCTTCATTCTCATGCTGAGGAATTGTAGGGCGAGTGATCGGGCGATACGACCACCATTGCAGGGGATCCTTTTGCGGTTCTTCGCCGCTAGGGAATTTGGCACCTTGGCGAATCCAACGAAGGACTAAGTCTCGTTGGTCTTCGGTGAGTGGTGCGCCTTCATTTTCCGGAGGCATTTGAAATCCGGCGTCGCCAGTGATTACTTGGTAAAGTAAGCTCGCCTCAGGCTGAATAAGGTCGATAGGACTACCGGAATCCCCGCCTCGGATTAATGACGCTCCTGTATCTAACCTTAAGTTACCCTGTTGCTTTAGCACGCCGTGACAGGCATAGCACTTATGCTGCAGGATGGGTTTGACGTCCTTCTGATAATCCACACGTTGTGCTACAGCGACGGCATCGGTGAGATGCAAGGCTAGGAGCATAGTGGCCAAAAGGCGGAACATGAGAAACCTGACGTAGTAAGAGTGATGCGAACGCTCAGATGTTAATTATAGCCAAAGTTAATGGGTTCACGCAGAAAATGAGGGTGCAAAGAGGCTATCGGTTTGTTATCCATAGAGTAGCGGGTAGAGGATTGTGACCTGGGTCTGCTCTTAGCGGATCGAGGCAATGGGAGATAGAAATGAGGATTCAACAGATCATTTATGCTGCATTGGTCTTTGGATTGGCTACAAACCTATCGATATGCAACGAACCGGCGGTGACCCCTGCCTCATCAAAATGGATGTCAGCGTTGCCTGACACCAAGGCGATCGCCAGCCTAACCATTCCGGGCACTCATAATAGTTGTGCACTTTACGAACCCGTCAAAGGAACGGCGGCTTGCCAGCATTTGAGCATCGAAAAGCAATTGGAATCTGGAGTTCGATTTTTTGATGTCCGTTGTAGGCATGAAGGTGATCTGTTTTCCATTTACCATGGTCCGGTTTTCCAGAAGCAGGACTTCACGGGAGTGGTTGATAGGATGAAGCGATTTCTAAACAGGAATCCTAGTGAAACGCTTTTGGTGAGTGTGAAAGAAGAGCACCGACCGCGGAATACCAGTCGTTCGTTTGAGGACACCTTTAGAAGTCTTGTAGAAGGCGATAGTGTTTGGTGGTTGGGTGAGGATTTACCAACCTTAGGTGATGTCAGAGGAAAGATCGTATTACTTCGCCGATTCAACTCAAGCCAGAGCCTTGGGATTGATGCAACAAACTGGGGGCATGATGGATTCTTTCAAGGGCGTCAGTTGTTTGTCCAGGACCGTTTTGAATTGCCCAATGCAGCCTTGAAATGGAAGCTCATAGAACGAGCGTTGAAACATGCCGGTGAAAGTGATTCCAATCGGCGTATATATTTGAATTTCTGTTCAGGATATGTGAAAAACCTATTGGGACTTCCAAGCATTACAGAGATTAGTACGCCTATCAATAAGAAACTGTTGCCGTATCTTGCTGCGACAAAGCATCGCAGACTCGGTTGTGTTGTCGTGGATTTTACGACACCAGAAATCGCGTTGGCGACTTATCAGATTAACTTTCCAAGCATACGAGAAAGGTAGACCGATTAATGCGAAATAGCTTTGTATTGTTGGGAGTCGTTTTGGCTGCGATGATCAATCACGACGTAAAGGCCGAGCCAAGAGGACTGGGGGCGTTTGAGGAGACTGGACGATTCAAGTCCTACAATGCCGTTCAGGCGGCGGTATCGCTGGGGCCATTTGTTTACGCGATTAACAGTAAACAAATCTCGAAGTATAGGCGTGATACCGAGCAGGAAGTGGGCGTTAGTCAGGGGGAAGCATTTCATCTGAATAGCGGCCTGGCATGGAAAGGTAAAATCCTATGCGCACATTCCAATTACCCCAATACGCCCGAGCGTAGTGAAGTCATGGTACTCGACCCCATGTCGATGGAATTGACTGTTTGGAAAGACTTTGGAGACTACGGTGGCAGCCTTACATGGATTGTTCGTCGGGGTAATCACTGGCTTTGCAATTTCGCAAAATACGGAGCCGTTAACTCTGAAACGTTTCTTGTTGAATTTGATAACGAGTTTACCGAAGTGCAACGTTGGAATTACCCGTCCGAGGTTATTGAGAAATTAGGGCCCTACAGTCTGTCAGGTGGAGTATGGTATCACGGCCGTTTGCTCGTCACTGGTCACGACGCGGAAGAGATCTATTGTTTGCGAATTCCTAAAGACGGAACGGAATTAAGATTTGAACGAGTGATCAAGGTCCCTTTCACCGGCCAGGGATTTGCCTTGGATGTGCAAGGGAGAGGTTTGGTAGGAATCAGTCGCGCAAGACGTGAAGTGATTTACCTGAAAGAAGTTGGTCGTTTTCGACGCTAATTAACAAATTGGAACGCAAAGAGATCCGCGTCCTTAAGAATGAACCGAAGTCTGATGGTTTGACCGGCCAATGACTTAAGAGAAGCATCATTCCAGCGTGCGATTTGGTCTGTGTTATTTCCGATGAGAGTTTGGCATTCTCCAAGTTGAAAACCCGGAATTGCTTGGTGGTCAGCATCAAGAACTTCAATCTGAATTGACCCCGCGGCCGATGTTGCAAAATTAACGCTCAGCTTTGAGCCGTCAAACGTAAAGGGTTTTGTGATGCATTCTCCTCCAGCATATTTGGCGTGGAGTGAAACGAAGCCATCTGGACGGATAGAGTATCGAGCGACTCGTGATTTATATTCTTGCCAGTATCCATGAGATACTAGAAACGAGATTTCCTTCTTGCCTTGTTTATTGAAGGTCGGAAATAAGCCATAGCTTTGATAATTGTCTCCATACATCCAGTT
>CALKCC010000017.1 GCA_938082855.1 uncultured Pirellulaceae bacterium
CTAGAAGCACAATTATAGAAACTATTTTTCATCCAATTCCTAGCGTCAATCGACGACTAGCTCGTCCACCGTTATTTCATATCCGAGCCTGGCAAATTGCGAGAACAAGTTTATTTCTCTCTGGAGCAGGACTAAGCCTGCTAACTCGTGCTGTCCACTGTAACGTTGGACGCCCCGACCTTTGGCTGTTATTACCAAGCGATTAGGTGACGTATCCTTTCACAATCGCAGTCTTGTCCTCCGACACCCCGCTTGTTTGAACTTAAGATTGCAGAGAGAGATGGTTCCTTTCACAGTACACTTTTTCAAACTGCTGCTGAAACCGCTCAGCCATTTGAGTCGGAGCAGGGGGCCATAAAATGAGAAAAATATACCTCGGCCAAACAATCATCGACAGCGACAAATTAAGACGTGATAAAAGCTGGAAAAGATTTAGTGACAATGTTAGGAGAACTGTTAACAGCGGCCCGATTTCTATCACTTCTTCGAGTCAATTTATGCCCCAGGCAACCTTAGAATCAACACGATGGTACACAATGCAAGCATAGTCGCTGCTGGCAGTGCTCTGGTTAACCGATCTTGTCGCATTTTTAGATGACAAATCACCGCTACAAGCATCATAAAGGCCATTAACAGAGTGCTTGACCAAACAAGTGATGGTAGCCAAATCGAGATAATCATAGCGGTCGCTGTTAAAACCTTTAAAGGCCCTACCGCAAAATAAACCCAGACGGGGAAACCATAAGAACTAAACTCGTCCTTGAGATTTTTAGCATCCGCACACCTATAGTTGGAGGCCTTATGTCTACGAAAGAGCCATACATTCAAAATGGTTAGGGAAACCAACAACTGGATGATTATCTCTATTACCGACATGTTTTTTTCTCCGTTCAGAAGCTATTAGGATTGTCATTCCGCAACTTTGTTTTCCGGAGTTGCTCCCTTTACGATTAGGCAAGTCACAAAAAGTGAGCTACCAGCAACAACAGTTCCGAAAAAAAAGATTATCCAATTGACGATATCCATAACTCACTCCCTTGCCGTTGATAGCATTAAGTTGCCAAGGCTAAGGATAGAAGGTACCCAAACACCGACAAAGATCCCCTCATGTTTGTAGCCCGCGAACCAAAGCGACACGGATAGAACAAACGATAGGAAACTACCAAGTAAATAGACTGTTCTAGCTTTTTTCAAATTCAAAATATTTCTCCTTAAGTTCCGAAAGTGTTTCGGCAATAGCAAATACGTCAACAGAATTTTTCAGAAAAAGAATATTTTCAGAACATGACTAGATTTCAAGATTGAACAATTGGATCTAATTGGAAGATTAAGAGGTTTGATTATTGTCGATTTAGAAGAACAACGTACACTTAATACCGATGGACACTATTTATTTCGGGAGGTTAGCCTAATGGTTGTTTTGTATAGATTGATAACATTTTTGCTCCTCGTTGCGCTGCTGCCTGGTGCATTCCTCAAAGCAGGCGAGCAGGTTCCCACGGCTACCGTGAATCTGGGTGATTCCGCTTTAACTGCAGGAATTAGTGGGGAAGGTGATTTAACCATCAAAGAAATTAAAGAGTGGCTGGCATCAAAGCAAAACCATATTCAGCTTACGCCCATTCTGCCACTCGGTCTTTCGGTTGGCGAAAAACAAGTTTATATCCCACAAGATAATCCGATGACACGAGCCAAGGTCGAACTGGGCCGCCAGTTATACTTTGACCGACGTTTGTCTGTTAACAATACGGTCAGTTGTGCAGACTGTCATCATCCAGAAGATTCCTACGGCCGTGGAACCCAATTCGGTGTTGGTGTCGATGGCCAACTCGGTGGTAGAAACTCGCCAGTCAGTTTCAACCGTATTCTTTCCAAAGCTCAGTTCTGGGATGGTCGTGCAAGTTCCTTAGAGGAACAGGCGATTGGTCCTATCGCGAATCCAATCGAGATGGGTAATACCCACGACAATGCCGTCAAAACCTTAAAGGGAATAGAGGGATATCGTCTACAGTTTGACGCTATCTTCAGAGACGGGACGACCATTGAAAACGTCGGAAAAGCAATTGCAACATTTGAACGTGCATTGGTTACGCTCCCTTCGGCTTATGATCTGTACGAGCCTATTTTGAGTTTAAGAAAAGCATTCGGGGACGATCTGGATGATCTAGATGCACTGAAGCTGGACGACCCTGATCTTTACGAAAACTATATGACCAAATTGAAAGTTAGCCAAAGTAATCCAATGTCTGATGCAGCAAAGCGTGGCCGGGAGATTTTCTTTTCGACTAAAGGGCGTTGCTCCGCATGCCATGTAGGAGCAAATTTGGCAGATGAGAAATACCATAACTTGGGTATTGGGATGGATCAGGCCATGCCTGATTTAGGAAGGTTTGCAGTTACCAAGCAACCGAACGATAAGGGTGCATTTAAGACTCCGACAGTACGCAATGCTGCCTTAACAGCGCCCTACATGCATGATGGAAGTCTAAAAACATTGGAAGAAGTTGTGGAATGGTACGCCAAGGGTGGTTTCCCGAATCCTACGTTAAGTAAAGACGTGAAGAAACTTGAATTAACTAACCAGGATAAAAAGGATTTGGTAGCGTTTATGAAAGCTTGTACGAGTAAACTACCGGATGTTGAGCAAGGCAGGCTTCCAAAATAAGTTTCTTCCGATTGTCAAATTCCATACGCTTACAATAAACACATCCCTAAACGTTAATTTAGGGATGTGTTTTTTTCCGCGGGCTTATATTCGCTCTTGTATATTGCCCAAACTAGCTCCCCGGCAGACATCGAGTTTTTCTGATTACTTTATTCTGTGAAGACTAATCATCATGTCGTCTTAGGCCCTTTCTGGAGGCTTAGAATCGGCTTCTTTTTTAATCCCCGAGGACTACTAGATCTCTCGACATGGAGAAGACCTTTTTCAAACGGTCGTTAGGCTACCCATTGGCAGTTGATATTCGGATGCGTTCTTCCGGTTTCGGAAATTGGAGTTAAAAAAGAAAAGTTTCAAAAAATTGTATAAAGGTTGTCCGATTACCGGGTGCTTATCGTTTCTAAGGGTGAACACAACAACAGACTTTTTGAACACTCTAAAGCCAGAAAGGTAATAGCAATGTACAACTCACTGAAAACCACGATTACAACACTTTCAGCTCTTCTTCTCTGCACAATGGCCGTAAGTGCCCAAACAAGTACAAATTCGATCATCGCAGACGTGGATGGAAATGGTCGCATCAGTCGTAGTGAAGCTGAGAATATGATGAACTCTCCATCCTTGAAAACCGAGTTATTCAATGCATCAATTGAGGACCAAGGGCGGTTCTACAATGCTCTGGAGAACAATATCAGAGTACGCTTGATTAAGTTGGCACGAGCTTATGATACACCTCGCTGGTCGATGGCTATTGAGATGTGTGAACGAAGTGGCCTGTCTGCCACAGATGCTGAGAGAATAGCTTTGGCAATTCGAGCTAACATGCCTTCAAAGCCTGGGAGTCAGAAGAAACAACCAAGCAGCGATGGAACTCCGGTCATCGCAGATTTGGATGGAAACGGCCGTATCAGTCGTAGTGAAGCTGAGAACATGATGAACTCTCCATCCTTGAAAACCGAGTTGTTCAATGCATCGATTGAGGACCAGGGACGGTTCTACAATGCTCTGGAGAATAATATCAGAGTACGGTTGCTGAAGTTGGCAAAAGCATATGGTACACCTCGCTGGTCCCTTGCTATCGAAATGTGTGAGCGAAATGGCCTATCCGCTGCGGACGCTGAAAGAATTGCAATCGCAATGCAGAAGAAATAAGAACCTGAACTTTCAGTGAGTTGCCTCCTCAGAAGTCGCAAGACAACTGGGGAGGCTTTTACATGGTATTTCCTTAAATCCTTTCACTAACTCTAAACATTTTCAATGTTGGAAAAAGTCTCATTGCCAGCGTCAATACCAGAGATGGGTTGGCAATTTTACAAACGACACGGCAAAGACGCTTAACTAACGATGGAATGCGATTCATTTGCTATCGATTGTGCAAGAAAGAACTTCTAACTTTCCAGAACCAAAGTTTGAATTAACAATTCCTGATTGATTTGCTCATCAAATCTTCAGCTTTCGTTTATCTACTTTTCATTTTGACTTCATCACTACTTCATTGGTTTCCCAGAGAATTGTCGATAACTGCAGATGGAGCTGTGGGCTCTTCAAGCGATTGGAAGAGCAGATATTTTTTAGTGCTGGAAGTTATTTGAGGATGATGATATGTACAGCAAAAGTGATATTCATGTTCATTCGAAGTATTCAGATAATCCAAGTGAGTGGTATCTAAAGCAGATCAACGCAGCCGAGAGTTATGTGGAGCCCATTCAGGTATATAACACTGCTAAACAACGCGGAATGCAATTTGTAACCATCTCGGATCACGATCGCATAGACGGGGCACTCGAACTCGCAAATCTCAAAGATACTTTCATTTCAGCTGAAGCGACACTGACATTCCCAGAAGATGGGTGCAAGATTCATTGTTTGGTCACAGGTATTACGGAAAAACAGTGGGCACAAATTGATAACCGCCGGGATGATATCTATGCATTTCAAAAATATGTCCGACAGCAGAATATAATTCACTCTGTCGCTCATCCGCTTTTTACCGTAAATGGTCAAATGACGATCGAACATTTTGAAAAGCTCCTCCTGCTGTTCAATCGTTTTGAAGCTATAAATGGCGCCCGGGATGCCAGAGCAGGTACGATTGTTAGATCGATAATGGAAAATCTGACTGCAAATCAATTGACGCAGATGCAACAGCGCCATCAGATCGATCCATATGGTGATAAGCCATGGCAAAAGGTATTTACTGGTGGCAGTGACGATCATAGTGGGGAGTTTATCGGAGCAGCTTACACTGCGACCCCGAAAACGGAAAATGTAAACCAATATCTGGATTATCTGCGAGCAGGGAAGCATTTGTGCGGAGGATCACATGGCGGGAGCTTGCGTCTAAGCCACAGCCTTGTCGCAATCGCTCGGAAGTATGTCCAGAAAAACATGCTTGCAACTGCTGATTCTACTGGAACCGTATTGGATGAGATTCTGCAGCTATTAATGGAGCAGGATTTTCCAGATTCACGCAGCCCTGATAATCGTCGCCACTCCCAAAAAGTAACCATCGGCGGGAATGCCTCGGCAAGTGAGCCAGCAGATGAATTGGATTGGTGTACCGGCATCGAAGAAGGTACTATGGATCGCGCCAATGAGATGTTCAATGAATGCTGGGGGCAATTAATCGAAAACGTCTGCGACAGCCTAGCATCGAAAAAATTCCAGAATATCGTCACGGCGGCTCCCAGCCTAATGCCAATTGCGTTGTCAGCTCTGCCTTATCTGGCAGCAGTCGCGACGAATTATAAAGATGAGAAACTGTGTCAGGAAGTTTCCGACAAATTCTCTGCGAGCAGGCATCTAAAAAAACGTGGGCGCAAGAAACTATGGTTGACGGACAATCTTTCCAACGAGAACGGCATCTCGGTATCGATTGCTCGTCTTGCAGAAAATGCGAATTTGAAAGCAAAAGACTTAACTGTTATGACTTGCCTTCCGGAAAAACCCAATGCCAGCTTCCCAATTAAGAATGTGAAGCCAGTTTATCAATTAAACCTTCCCTCTTTCGATCACTTCAAGACATGCATTCCTCCGATTTTGGAGGTTATAAGATTCATTGAGCAAGAGCCAATATCTGAACTCATCATATCAACGCCAGGTCCACTGGGATTAGTTGGACTCATGGCAGCCAAATTACTCAATCTTCCAGTTCGTGCACTTTATCAGACAGACTTCCCAGCCCGAGTCAGATCATTAACAGAATCGGAAACATATACTGAGGCTACACGGAAATACATGCAATGGTTCTATTCTAATGCTAATACCGTTTTAGCCCCCAGCGAGTTCTACCGAGACAGTCTGGTTTCAGATGGATTGGATGCTGCAAAGGTTAAACTTCTTCCTCAAGGAGTTGACTCTTCGTTTTTTAATCCTGTCAAGAAAGAAGTTCATTTCTGGAAAGAACGTGGTATGAAACAGGAATTTACATTTTTGTACGCTGGCAGAATGTCTCGGGAAAAAAATGTAGAGCACTTAATTCAATCCTTTCTGAACCTCACTGCAAATTTGGAGGAGCCGATTAAAGCGAATCTAGGGTTATGTGGAGATGGTCCGCAACTGTCTTACTTAAGAGACAAATATGCCGGTAACGAAGATATTCAGTTTACCGGCTGTCTGGATTCCGAAGAGCTAGCAATAGCCTATGCCAGTAGTGACGTCTTTGTCTTTCCAAGTACGACTGACACTTTTGGAAATGTCGTATTGGAAGCGCAAGCATGTGGCCTACCTGCAATCGTTAGCAATATGGGGGGGCCTGCTGAAATTGTGATGCACAATGGCTCAGGTCTTATTGTGGATCTCAGTTACGAAATGGCTCTTGCGAGTGCAATGAAACAACTATACTCCGATGATATTATGCGAGGCGATATGAGGAATAGGGCGATCCTTAATGCCGAACAGCGTAGTTGGAATTCGATATTGGATCTGCTTTGGAATTGTGCTGAAAAGCAATTGCAACCACCCCAGCCAAGGACTGAGAACGATTCCCCCTTGAAAGGAGCTATGACACCAATCAATCGGATTTCATCCGAAACACCCTGGGATAGCGAAGAATTATCCGGACAGAGCACCAAACCCTTCCAGGGCAGTTCCTCTAATCACTAACGTCGAGTTGCTTAGAAAACCAGCACACACGTTCATGGGCTTACTCGATCCGATGTAGGTTCAAACGCGACAGCTCGTTTTCGGATATGAGAAAAACATTACCTAAAGACTATTGGGGGGTATTCAACCGCGAACGTGAACATAGTCCGAGAAAATCACAATATTTAGACATGCTTTTTGCTTAAGTGTTCGGGTAGAAGAGTCTTTGTTGATCTTCGTGAGGTCTCTCAATGTGATCCAAACACTAAGTTAGGAATCGCTTTAATGGGAAAGGCCTGATTCCACAGAAGGATGAGATTAAGACGCGAGAAACGACAAACAGTTCTTCGTGGTTACTTGTCCTCATCCTCAATTTCGTCCTGTCGCTCTTCAAGAAGTTTCTTAACTTCTTTAGTTTCTTCCAGTGCTAATTTTACGTCCCCGGAAAATAATGTCTTTAGCTCAAGCATCACCTTCTTCGCATTGGAAAATCCCGGTAGGAAAGCCTTTTTGATGTTCTCAAAATTATTTCGAGTCTTATCCTTATAATCCTCTACTTTATCTACCCAGTCAGACCAAACATCTAGTCCGTCTTCCATCTGATCTCGAACCCAGTCATCGAGGCTTCGCTCAAAAGTAGCATATAAATTTCGATCTTGATTCGGGACTTGTGAAATATTAACAAGCTTGAAGGCAATGGCTTCCTTGCCGACAGAAGCAATTTGGTCATGAGCATCTTCGAACTTGTCTGTTAATTCTTTCATCTCAGCATCCTGAGCAAGAAGGTCGTATTGAAACAGGTTAGTCATCGCAGCTACGTTAGTACGAAAGTATCGCGCTGTTTCTGAAATACTGATTCTGCTCAGATCTCGATCCATTTGATCAAAGAGTCGCACAAGTTCTCCAACTTCGACAGGTGTGAGTCCGGCTATGGTGGCTGTTTTTGCTACCGTCGTGGTGACCAGCATATTCCTAGTTGGCCCAGGGATGCCACGAAAAAACACACGAAAAGCTTCAACCTCTTCAAAAAACGAATCAAACTTCTCGATGCGTCCGGCATTGCGTTTTTCTGTGGCCTTCAGGGTTTCTATTTCAGATTGCACCCTTTCTATATACTTACCAATGTCGTCAGAAGCCTGCGCGAGTTTGGAGAAACCGCGACTCAATTCTTCCCATATCACTCGTTCATTCTCCATGTATTGAATCCCCATCGTGAGAGATGCCGATGGAGTCTTAGATTTCTTAAGTGAGTAAAGAACATTGCGAAGATGAAGTCGATGTTTTGTAATCGCTGATGAGAGGTTACGTTTGCTATCGTTACCCAAGAAATCCTTTTTGAGCGCAGCGAGTGCCTTATCTCTATTTCCCTGATAGTTAACAACCTCTGGCGGCAGTTGTGCCCACAGCAGACTCTGTGAACTGTGGACTAACCCAAAGAACAGAATTAGCGATAAAAGTTTCGAGAATAGTTTTGATGCAGGCATAGTTAGTAACCGAGATTAAAGCTAAAAGGGGAAACCAAAACTAATGTACCACCTATTGGGTGTGCCATTCTTCAGTGATTCATATCGTCTTAAGGTTACGGGGGCCTGTCCTCCGACCGACCGGCCCTGTTCGTTATAACGTTGAACCCAGATTCTTAGTTCTTCGATTTTGGGCAGAGATGAACTTTTCAGTTTTTCTTTTGTTTCATCATCTAGAAAAAGATCTTCGATTGATTCGCCTTCAGGTTCACCCTGAATAAGCTCGGGCTCCTCGACTCGTGCAACTTTAATAGCCACATAGCTTTCAAAAACATTCTCTACAAAGATGTCGTAATAATATCGCATCAGATTCTTTTGAAGTCCCGTCTCTTGGCGATCCGGCGCGATACATTCTAAGTAGTGTTCATAATGTTGGTTCTGTGCGGATTTTACAAACTCCTGTAAAAGTTCTTCCGGAGTGATCTCTTTTGCTAGTGGTTTCGTCTTTGGTGTACTGGTCTTCCCGAGTTGATCCTCACCGGCATAGAATCCCGATTTTTCTGTATCGGCTTGGTATTGTGCTGCTACCATATCAGGGACATAGATAATCTCAGGGGTAACAACCCAACCCAGATGGGCGGTGGATCCTTCAGTTCCCTTTCCAATTCGCGGTACAAGTGTTCTGACTCCGGATATGCGGCCAACTACTTGCCACTGTGGTGGCAGCTCGAGCGAAGCGATTTGTTGTGCGCGTTTAAGGGCTTCGAAAGCACCGACAAACCCTCGGGAGCTACAGTCTAGGTAGTAATAACCATTACTGACGGAACCACTGAAACAATACTGCTTACCTCCCTGAATGAACATGATCCCGGGGTATTCAATGTCTTTTAAGAATACATATTTCCCGATGATATCATCGAGTAGTACATCCTCAGGAGAAGGTGCGGGAAATACCGGGCTAATGACTTCGTCTTTCGTGAGCTCGTCTTTGAAAGTACTCCAAAATTCGGAAGCCTTTCGTGACAGTGTCTTACTGTTTTCATCCGCTTTTGTTCTGTAAGAAAGCATTTCTTCAGTGATTTCAATGAAGTCACCTTTACTTGCTTTCACAACGGTACGTGCCCGGTTGAAGAGTTCCTTAACTTTTGGGTGATCCGGGAATGCCTTATATAACGCAGCGATCTTCTCAAGCGCGATCGTCCCATCTTTACCAAGTGAAAAAGGGGCACCGTTGGCAAGTTTTGCTGATCTCTCGATACCTTTTAGCTTATATTCCGCCGTCGCGATATCGAGCTTCGATGGTTCCTCTTGTGCTACTACATCTGGAAGCAGCAAAAAATACGAAAATACCAAGACCATCAATTTGATAATTAAATGTGAATTCATGTTTTAGCCTGTCAGAGTATGGTGAATCTTCCGTTTGATTTTAATCCACATTACTATTTCTAGTAATAGGCGAGTTTACATAACAGAAAGTCAGAGACGGCTATTATACAAACACGATTCCTTAGCTCCCTCAATAGCCGTTTCGAGAACCTTCTCTTATACTTAGTTGAGACTGGCTATACTTGGAAAGTTAAGTCACTTGTAATCACCGACCAATACTAATTGGTTTCACCCTTATCACTTTCTGAGAGTCTCCACTATCATGAATTTTCAGAATACACTGAGTCGCCGTCATTTATTACAGGGCACTTTAAAGGGGACCACACTCGCTTTGACGCTGCCAACGTTCCAAAGTTTGTCAGCAGCGACGGCCGAGGAAGATACGTCGCCACGGCGACTAGTTTGTGTTGGCAATCACTTGGGATTCTACCCCGGTAATTTCTTCCCTTCGGAAGCTGGGAAACACTATACTCCTACCCCCACGCTCAAGCCACTTGAAACTCACCGTGACGAACTCACGGTTTTCTCGAATCTCGATCACGGCCTCAACGGAGGTCATAGGGCCGTGCAAGGGTTTCTCACGAGCATTAAGAAGAAGAGGCTGCTGGCTTTCCTGAGAAAAATATGTCTCTGGACCAAGCTGCTGCAGAACACGTTGGCAGTGCTACACGATTCCCTTCGATTAATACAGGAATCGTTAACGGAACCGACATGTGCTGGACACGTGCGGGCGTCCACGTCCCTCCTGTTAACAACCCCGCCACACTATTCCGAGGCCTTTTCGTAAACTCCCCGGTGGAGGTGCGACGCATCCAGGAAACTCGCCTCAAGCACCGCGGCAGCGTTTTGGACGCTCTAAGAGATTCAGCTAGAGCTCTAAATCGCACGCTCAATACTGCCGATCGCAATAAACTGGAACAGTATCTAACTTCCGTCCGTGATGTGGAACGACGATTACAAATGTCCCCGGAATGGCTCAATCGGCCAAAACCAACTCCGGAAGTGGATGAGATCAAAGATGAAGAACGCATGCACCTTGACGAAGTTGCATTGTTTTATGACTTGATGGCATTGGCACTCCAAACAGACTCTACACGTGTCGCTACGCTGGAGACCGGCATGGGATTCCGCACCTCTGAATTAAATCTAGACAGTTATCACGGCATTTCTCACCACGGGAAAACCGAGGGCCGTATCGACCAATTGAAAGTTGTTGAAACATTCCTGACCACCAAGCTCAGTGATTTCATTTCGAAACTGAAGGACGCACAGATCTTCGATAACACATTGATCGTGTTTGGCAGTGGTATGAGTGATGCCTCGAGCCACAGTAATCGCGATCTGCCTGTGATTCTTGCCGGAGGCGGTTGGATCACAAGGGACACTTAATCTGTCCGGAGCAACCGCAGCAACGCGTTCCACTAGCAAATCTTTGGCTATCCGTTTTGAACTGGTTTGGTACGGAGACCGAACGGTTTGGCAGAAGTACGGGTACGTTTTCTCCTATGAAAATCGGCTAGGCTGTCTCATGAAACATATCCTAACTTGTGTTGTCTTAGTGCTAGTCAGGTCCCTTACCGCGATTGGTTCCGACAAAGAAGTCTCTGCCTTTCTGACCAATCACTGTGCTCAATGTCATGGAGCAAAAACACAAAAGGCTGATCGGCGATTCGATAAGTTGCCGACAACCATTGCAAAGCTGGATGATCTTGAGCGGTATCAGGAAATTGTCGATCAACTTAATCTTGGCACCATGCCTCCGGAAGGAGCAAAACAACCGTCGCCTGAGCAACGGGCGAGGGTCATTACCTTCCTTACACAAAAGCTGGAGTCGGCTCGAGCCAGTTTCAAGTCGCCTCATGGACAAAGCGAATTACGACGCCTCAATTCGTGGGAATACCGTCAGACTTTGGGAGACTTATTGGGTCTAAATGTCGATGTCTGGAATCCAGCCGAAGATTTTCCGGCAGAGGTCAAGGTGGAAGGCTTCGACAACAACGGAGCCAGTCTGGTAACTTCCGGAATCTTACTCCAACATTACTTCAAAGCAGCAGAGGAAGCGATTAAGCGTGCGACCCACTTTGAAGAACAACCTGTCTCTCGGCATTATGCCCAGCAAACTCCGTTTTACTTCAATGGAAAAGAGGCTGAAGGCCTTCCCAAGCTGTTTCGCCCCGACCGATTCAGATTCATTCCGGATACCCCGTATACAGATCTCTATGGACGGCATTACCGAGGCGGGCACTTAGGGTTCCTGCCACTCCATCAGCAAGGAGGAGTGAAGCATAGCGGAATGTACACCATTCGCGTTCGGGCAGCCGCCCTAGGGCGAACACACGATTACGGTAAAGCACTAGACGACTTTCGCAATGGCGATCCTGTTGTGATGGAGATCGCAGCGGTCGATCGACGTGGGAGTGTCGAGAGTACAGGAAATGTTTCCAGCATGACATCCCTGGCACGAATTGAATTGACCAACGAAGAACCTCAATGGTTTGAATGGAACGTCTTTTTGGATTCCGGGTTTGAACCGGAAGTACGCTTTCGCAACGGTCCTCTTTCCGCAAAACGGTTGGTCCGCATGTTACTGACCGAAGCGTCCGACAAACCTGAATTCCAACCTTTACTCAATATTGAAAATAAAACCGCCAAAGCCAACGGTGTTCTCAAAGCGTATCAAGGCCCGCGCCTGCGAGTTTGGGAAATCCAGGTTGACGGCCCACATATCGACAACTGGCCTGGGGTCGGGCATCAAAGGATTTATGGGGATCTACGACCGGAGCAATTAGATGCTGCCACGATTCCACAACGTATTGAAGCTTTTGCCCATCACGCGTTTCGCCGACCACCGGTGGAAGGAGAATTGGAACCGATTCAACAACTGATACAGGACAAACTTAAGGAGGGTGTCGAACCACTACAGGCACTTCAACTCGGATGTCAGGCAATCTTATGTTCTCCCGGTTTCTTATACCTCAATCTCGGTGAAGGTGAGTTGAGTGAAAATGCGTTAGCTTCACGTTTGTCTTACCTCCTCTGGTCTTCACCACCTGACCAAACACTCCTTGATCTGGCCAAAGCAGGTCAACTCAAGGCAGACTTATCTGCTCAAGTAACCCGAATGCTTGCTGATCCAAAATCAGATCGCTTCGCAACTCATTTCATACGCCGCTGGCTCGATCTGGATAACATCGGCACCATGCCTCCCTCTGCAGACTTCCTTGTTTTCTATCGTGACAATTTGGAAAATGCGATGCGAGCTGAAACCGAGATGTTCTTTCGGCATGTGCTCGACAACAATTTACCACTTAGTGAATTCCTCGGAGCCGACTATACCTTCCTGAATCGTGAACTAGCGACACATTACGGAATTGAGGGTGTCGAGGGAAATCAGTTACGACGCGTCGAATTGAATAATGGTCATCGCGGAGGATTATTGGGACAGGGATCATTGCTCACCGCTTCGGCTAACGGAGTCGACACTTCGCCAGTGGTACGAGGCATTTACGTACTAGAAAAACTACTGGGCTACACCCCGCCTCCACCTCCTCCAGATGTTCCTGCCATTGAGCCTGACATTCGAGGCGCTGTGACGATCCGTGAGCAGTTAGTAAAACATCGTGAAATTGCCACCTGTGCAGAATGCCATCGTAAGATAGATCCCTTGGGATTTGCGTTGGAGAACTTCGACGCCATTGGTGGCTGGCGAGATGCTTATGCAGGCAATGCGCCGATCGATGCGACTGGTCAATTACCTGGTGGTGATTCGTTCAATTCACTTTCTCAGTTTCGGTCGTTAATGATAAAACGTCAGGATCAATTCAATCGTGCGTTAACCGAGAAACTGCTGACCTATGCAACTGGACGTGAGTTGGGCATCAGCGATCGTGGAGAACTAGACCGAGTTCTGGCACAGTTTGAGCAAAGTGAAGGCGGACTCAAAGACCTCTTAACCATTTTGGTGGAAAGCTCAATTTTCCAACACAAATAATGGGGTATCACGGTCGGGTATAGCAGATTCTCACAACCTCAGTCTCGTCTACTTCAAGAATAACGATAGCGCTAGGCAGAGGTAGTCTTAAAAATGCGACTGCCTTCAAACAATTGGCACCCGACAGAAGGCGTACATACTTAAACCATATTATTTTTTATGGAGTTATTATGTACAGTCCCCCAAACAAGCTTCGGCACTCCATCCAGCAAGCTATTCAAATTTTTAAGAAGAATCATGAGACTGAGCTAAATACGACTGAACTGAGGGAAGGACGAGATCCCCCCCTCATGCGTGGACGCATTTCAACACTATAATAGGTTTTGAACCTACCTACTCTTATTCGAATGGAATGCCCTATGGATCGTCGGACCTTTATCGCAGCATCAACAGCAGTCGTCACATGTGGTTCGCTACGAGCAGACGAGGAGAAACAAGTGCGAGTTTATTACGGCACCAAAAATCAGTCAGGCAGTGAAGGAATCTATACCGGAACCATGAATCTCGCCACCGGCGAGCTTTCCAATCCAGTGCTGGCAGCCAAAGCTGAAAACCCAGGATTCTTAGCTATTAATCACAGTAAGACTCACCTCTACGCTGTCGCCTCAGGACCTGCCGGACAAAAAATAGTCTCCTATAAAATCGACGCAAAATCCGGACTCTTGACCGAATTAAACAGTCAGGAAGCAGGTGGAGCAAACCCCTGTCACGTTTCGGTAGGACCTAAAGACCAGTATGTTGTCTATGCAAATTACACTGGAGGAAGCTGTGGAATGATCCCCATCGCCGACGACGGGTCTCTGGCCGCTCCCAGTAGCTTCTTTCAACACAAAGGGGGCAGTGGAGTTAATGAAGGACGTCAAGGCGAGCCCCACCCACATTCAGCCAAAACCGACCCATCCGGAAAATTCATTCTGATCCCGGATCTCGGCCAGGACAAAGTTCGCATCTACCGGATCGGAAAAGACGGGCAAAGCATGCATCCCAACTACCCTGCTTATGCCACAATGCCTCCTGGCGGCGGACCCCGCCATGTAAGTTTCTCCCCTGACGGACAGTTCATGTATGTCAATAATGAGCTCACCTCAGCCGTTACTGTCTTTGAATTTGATAAGACTACGGGGGCAACCAATGCCATTCAGACGATTACGACTCTGCCTGCGGAGTTTGATGGAAGCAATTCCACGGCAGAAGTGTTAGTCCACCCGAACGGTAAATTCCTTTACTGTTCAAATCGAGGCCACGATAGCATCGCGTCCTTTAAGATCCACCCACGTAAAGGTCATTTACAAGCCACCGGTCACTGTAGCAGTGGCGGAAACACACCCCGTAACTTTGGCATCACTCCCGACGGAAAATTTGTCGTAGCGGCAAATCAAAGTAGCGACAATGTAGATGTCTTGAAGATTGACCCTCAAACCGGAGCACTCACCGCAGCAGGGATCAGTATCAAGGTTCCCCATTGCATTTGTGTTCGTTTCGTCGATTAAGACTCCCGAATCAATTCCGCGTTCCATCGATCTTTGATCGCAGCAGGCCACTTACCCATGATTCGATACCTACTTTGCTTGGCAGTACTGTTCAGCTACGTCTTACCTCAGACAGTTGCCGCAGACCGTCCGAACGTGCTTTTCATCATCGTTGATGATCTCAACGATATGCCATTGCACCCAGCCGGGAAGCCTTATGTACCGACACCCAATTTCGACCGGCTAGCACGACAGGGAGTGAGCTTCACCAATGCCCACTGCAATGACCCCATTTGTGCTCCTTCTCGTTCAAGCATGTTTACCGGACTGTATCCGCAAACTTCCAGCTTGTACTGGTTTGAAGACTACCGGCAAAATGCAATCCTCAAGAATTCCAAGACTCTGACTGAGCATTTGGCAACCAATCGCTACAACGTCTATGGTGTTGGCAAACTCTATCATGGCTTCCAGGATCCGAAGGGGTTTTATGCCAACCGAGGTCCTGCCGGTAATATTGGCCCCTGGCCATGGGATGGTACCAAAGCCAATCAACGTGGCCTTATTCCACACCCACAACAGATGTACTTTTATGCGGACGATGCCGATCCGGATATGGACTACAAGTGGGAACATACCTTTGGCCCGCTGTCGATGATCCCCGAATATGCCGTTGATCAGGCAAATAATATCCCTGGCTATAAGGGGTGGCGACTTTCCGGCCAACCCTGGAGGTACGTATCTGATGATGATCGTGATGCAATGCCAGACGAGGTCAATGCTGCCTGGGCCGCCGATGTCCTGCAGCAAAAGCATGAGGATAAACCGTTTGTCCTGTTTACAGGATTCAGTCGAACTCATACTCCTTTGTATGCTCCTCAAAAGTACTTCGACATGTTTCCGCTGGACGAAATTGAAGTTCCCAAAGCCTGGCTTAAAGGTGACCTGAAGGACTGTGCACCGAGTTTAGGAAACACCAGCCTGTATGCGTTTCGTCGTTACCAGATGCTCTTCAATCACGAAGACCGCCCCGAGTTATTCAAGCAGTGGCTACAAGCATATATGGCCTGCGTTGCATTTATTGATGATCAGGTAGGAACGGTTCTCGATGCCTTGGAAGCTAGCCCACATGCAGATAATACAATCGTGTTTCTAACCAGCGACCACGGTTTTCATGTTGGCGGGAAAGATGCCCTCTACAAGCAGACACTGTGGGACAGTGGAACAAGAATTCCGTTTATCGTGTCAGGACTGGAAGGCATGCCAGAAGGTGTCACTTGTGAGCAGCCCATTTCACTGATTGACGTTTATCCAACGTTTATCGATCTGTGTGATCTGCCTCTGGATCCTCATCAGGGGCGTTCCGGGTATCCACTCGATGGCCACAGTATCAAACCACTCATACTCGATCCTGCTGATTCCGCCGGAAAGTGGACAGGGCCAGAGGTCGCCATAACAGCCTTGCCCGGTAAAGACCACAGTCAACATCGGGAACACATCGGAACACTCTACCCGCACTTTTCTGTACGAGCGAAAGACTGGCGATACAGCCTAACCTCTGATGGTCAGGAAGAGCTCTATTTCTATGTAAATGATCCACACGAATTTGTGAACTTAGCCAACAAGAAAAAGTATGCTCCGATCAAAGCCTACTTCAAAGAACAACTCATCCATCTGCGTGATGGTGACAATTGGTTGGAAATCAGTTCCCTACCAACGATTGAACTATCTGCATTTGAAATCATCGCCGAAACCAAAGGTAAGTCATCGCTTACCTTGGGTGAAACTGTTGTCGCCGACATCAATACATCAGGTTGGACCCCCGTCCGAATTCGTGTAGCGGGCAACCGAAGTCAAGTTTGGCTGGACCATCGAGTCTACTCAGATAAGATCTATGAGACCGATCTGTCAGCTGGAAAACTGACTAGCAGTAACATGCAATTACGAAATATCCGAATCAGAAAACTCTAGTTCTCTCTTTCCCATTACTCCTATCCACACAAACGCTAATCTCAGACAATCATGCAGAAGACTTCTATCATTACATTGACTCTGCTAATTAGCAGCGTAGTCCAGGCTCAAACGGTCGAATTCAAACGCGACATTCAGCCTATTTTGGAAAATCGGTGCTGGGACTGCCACAGTGCTGATGCCCAGGAAGGCGACTTACGTCTTGACCAACGGTTGGGCATGCTCCGCGGAGGAGGTTCCGGAATTGCAGCGATTGTCCCAGGTAAACCAGATCAGAGCTACTTGCTAGATGTAATCTCTCATCGCGATCCTGATCTTAAAATGCCTCCCGAGTCAGACCGAATTCCCGAAAAAGAAATCGATCTCCTCACCCAATGGATCAAACAGGGAGCAATCTGGCCCGGTCAGGAAGAGGTGGACTCAAAAGTAGAATCAGATCACTGGGCCTTTCAACCGATCGTCCGTCCCCAGGTTCCAGGGAAACCCAAAAAGGGGACGAACGCGATTGATGCATTTTTACAGGCTGAACTTAAGAGGCAGGGATTGAAGTACTCGGCCTCTGCAGAACCGCTTGCCTTACTTCGCCGCGCCACCATCGTCTTAACCGGGATCGCGCCAACTCCGGAAGAAACCGCAACCTTCCTTGCTACCTGGAAGGAAGATTCCGACAAGGCTTATTCCGATTTAGTTGATCGCCTCATGAGCTCGCCGCATTTCGGAGAACGATGGGCACAGCATTGGCTAGATGTCATTCGCTGGGCTGAGACAAACGGATCGGAAGCCAATCTCTATCGAAAAAATGCATGGGTATACCGTGACTATGTGGTCCGCGCTTTTAATGAAGACAAACCCTATGACTTATTTGTTCGTGAGCAAATTGCTGGTGACTCACTTGGCTCAGGGGAGGCGACTGGCTTTCTGGTTTCGGGTCCCCATGTACCGGCTGCCACGGTTGGCCGAGAACCTGCTGCCATTCGTCAGGCCCGAGCGGACCGCATGGATGAGATCATACAGACCGTCGGACCATCGATTCTTGGCATGACCATCGGATGTGCCCGCTGCCATAATCACAAATTTGATCCAGTTTCACTCAAAGACTACTACGCATTGACTGCGGTTTTTGAAGACATCGAATTTGGGGGCCGCCAGCCTGAGTATGCCGAGCAACATCCACTACGTCAGCGTGGAGCCGAGATATTAGCTCAAATCGATACCCTACGAGAGAAACTCAAAGCCACCGGAGGCTGGGAAGAAGATTGGGGAGCCTACCGGGAATTACATTTCCCAGCGGTAACGACCAAAGCGGTTCGCGTGCGATTTAAAACGACGTACGTCGGACTGGATGAACTTGAGTTCTTTGGTCCAAAGAACCTCGGACAGAATCTGGCTCTGGCTAACTATGGAACAAAGTTAACCGGATTTCCAGCCGCGGGAATTGAAAACCGTAATCCACTTGCTCGAATTAGCGATGGGGAATACGGCACCATGGCGTGGCGGGCACGAGTGGCGAAAGGTGCAGACCAATACCCATATGTACAGTTTGATTTCAAATCGAATGAACTCGTCGACCGTCTGCGAATCAGTAGTAATCGAGAGTATTACTACGACACGGACTATTTGGAACGGATGCCGACACTGCCGCGGTATGAATTCGATGTCGACTACCAAAAGGAAGATGGTTCCTGGCAGCCCTGGGTTGGCACTTGGTTTGTCAATAAAAAGTTGAATCAGGATCATCCGGAACGCCAGGCAATTCTCAAGGAAATCCAAAATCTTGTGCTGGCCTACTTCGATCAAGGCCCCCAACCCAGTTTTGTCGGGCGTTTTGTCGAACCTCAGATTACACATGTGCTGCTTCGTGGTAGTCCGGAAAGCCCACGCGATGAGGTGGCTCCCGCAGGGCTTGAACTCTTTTCTGGCAATCTTGGCTTGTCGTCAGAATCGTCCGGCGACGAACGACGACTTGCCTTTGCAAACTGGATTACAAGTGACCAAAACCCACTGACAGCTCGTGTTATGGTTAATCGAATCTGGCATCACGTATTTGGTACAGGCATTGTCTCTACGACCGGAGATTTCGGCCACGCAGGTGCACCACCTTCTCATCCTGAATTATTAGAATGGCTGGCCGCAGAATTTGTCTCGCCGGAAAAGCAATCTTCGAATAGCCACAACTGGTCCATGCATCATATGATTCGTCTAATGGTCATGTCGGATGCCTTTCGCCAATCCAGCTTACCGAATTCAAATGGCCTGGAAAAAGATGCCGGTGCCCGCCTTCTTTGGAGATTTCCACCTAAGCGTGTTGAAGCCGAAGTGATACGTGACTCAATCCTACTCGCCTCCGGCAAACTGAATCCATCGATCGGTGGGAAGAGCTACCGCATTCACAACCAAAAGAAAACCTATGCCCAGTGGGAAGTGGTTAACAATTATGGCCCTCACACCTGGCGACGTTTGTTGTATCAGGAGCGAATGCGTCGTGTTGACGATCAGATTTTCACCGCGTTTGATTTTCCTGATTGCGGTCAGGTCCGCGCCAAACGCCCAGTTTCCACCACTCCCTTACAAGCTCTTAATCTGCTGAACAGTCAATTTGTACTGGAACAAACAAAGTTCATTGCAGAACGAGCTCTGGCTGAAGCAGACAATAAGTTACCTGCTGCAGTGGAACGCTGCTTCCAATTGCTACTAAGTCGAACGCCTGACCGTGACGAATTGGACGTTTGTCTCGCTCTGGCAGAACAATACGATCTAGCGATCGTCTGTCGAGCTTTGATTAATTCCAATGAATTCGCCTTTCTACCGTAATCCGCTTTAACCCTCTGAGCTGACAAACGCATAACCACTGACAACCAGAATCGGTTCATTATGAGTAATCCCGAAAACCTAACTCCCATCGGCCAACGTCTTCTCGACCGACGAAATTTCCTGGGTACTGCTGGCCTCTCAGCAACCGGACTAGGACTCGCCAGTCTACTCCAGAGCGACAACTTACTTGCCGACGACGCACGTACTGTGGGAGGCAAATCGCCAATTCGTCCGGCGATTGATCCACATAATCCATATGCTTCGAGACCTGCGCACTTTGAAGTTCCGGCCAAACAGGTTCTCGTCATTTATCTACCTGGTGCCATCAGTCATGTCGACACTTTTGATTACAAGCCGGCATTAACGAAGCTTGATGGTCAGAAGCCACCGAGTCTCCCTAAAGTGACTTTTGAAGGTCCGTCAGGCAATATCGCCAAGCCATTTTGGGATTTCAAGCCTCACGGTGAGACTGGCAAGATGGTATCCGATCTGCTCCCCAACCTGGCCACGCAAGTCGATGACTTCTGTTTCATCCACTCGATGACGACCGACACCAGTGCTCATCCTCAGGGTGAGAATTTCATGAATACCGGTTTCACGATGGAAGGATTTCCTTCGTTTGGCTCCTGGGTAACTTACGCATTGGGAACAGAAGCCCAAGATCTACCTGCCTTCGTGGCCATTAATGACCCTCGAGGCCTGGCCCGAAGCGGAAAGAACAACTTCGGTAATGGATTCCTGCCGGCCGCCTTTCAGGGAACTGATTTTAACGCGAAGAATCCGCCGAATAACCTGCATCGTCCATCCAGTCTTTCCTCCCAAGCGGACCGGGGCACACTGGATATCCTCAAACGCCTCAATGCTCGTCACCTAAAGAAGTACCCCAATGATGCTAACTTGGCAGGTCGAATTGCCAGCTATGAACTTGCAGGGAAAATGCAGATGTCGGTCCCTGAGATCATGGATTTATCCAACGAGACGCAAGCTACCTTAGACAACTATGGCGTCGAAGGTGGTTCGGAATTGCGCGGACAATATGCTCAAAACTGTATTCTCGCGCGGCGACTGATAGAAAAGGGCGTAAGGGTAGTGCAGCTATTCAATGGAAGTGATCCATCCGGTGGAAATGGGGTAACCAATTGGGATTCGCACTCGAATATCCTAAACACCCATGCCATGCAGGCAGAAATCATGGATAAACCAACTGCCGCTCTACTGGCCGATATGAAGCAACGGGGGTTATTGGAAAACACACTCGTGGTTTGGGCCACCGAATTTGGTCGTATGCCATTCCTTCAATCCAACGGAACTGGCCGTGACCACAACCCCAATGCGTTCACCTGTTTCCTTACCGGAGCCGGTGTGAAACATGGGTTTAGTTATGGCCAGAGTGATGAATTCGGATTCAAAGCGGCAGTCGACAAAACGACGGCCTATGACTTCAATGCTACCTTACTGCATCTTATGGGACTGGATCACGAACGCCTGACGTTTTACCACAACGGTCTGGAGCGGCGACTGACCAATGTTCATGGCCATGTGATCAATGAAGTACTGGCTTAGGCAGAATCACTTCTCATCGGCTGCTAATAGCTTGACCATCGCCTTGCCCATCGCCTCGCCAATATTCATATAAGTTTCGGCGTTACCGCCATAGTGTCCATTGGATGCTCCCCCCTTAGACAACGGGTGACTGTAGACGGTGGCAACATTCCCTTTGAATTCTTTGTACTTCCCGGATTCACCATCAACAGCAAGTTGGGCGTCAAGAATCTGACGTTCAACACCCTTTGCATCTTTTGCTGTTTGGCCTAGTGTTGCACAAACAAACTTGGCGTTGGGTGAATCGAAATCTTTACGTAGCTGTTTGATCAGGTGAACTAAGTTTTGTTCATAGCGACTGGCATGACCTTTGTTGTAACGGTCCTTATCACCTTGCCACCAGAAGAATCCGGCGACCTCATAACTTTTCGCATCAGGATAAAACTCATCGAGCTTCGCTAGTACCTGTTTCGCCCGAGCGATATCTCCGTCATATTGCATGCCGGCGTACCAACCAATTTTCTCCGGTTCAGTTCCCTTTTCCCATTTCAATGGAGTCTCTTTGTAAGCTGCGTAATGATAGGTTTTTCCGTCTTCTTCAAAGTCAAAAGACGGGCTACCAGGAGGCAATAAGTCCCAACCCAAACTGCGATTCCCGATACAACTTTTTAGAATCATGACAGGTGCCTCGGTCGCATGTCCAACATAATGACCGATACCAATTTCAGGCCCGACTCGCCCACCTTTAATGGTCATAAACTCATTATTGAACAATCGCGAACCACCCGTGCCACTACCCATGACTCGGACATTACGCACATCATTGCGTACAGTCCAATTTCCTTTGTCGTCGGTGAGATACGAATAGAGCCCCTTTTCGTTGATCGCATGTTCCAACGAACCGTCGTCACCGGAAACCTTTCCGAATCCAAGCATATTGGACTGCCCCAGCAAGATATACACCTGCACAGGTTGTTTTAGGTCTGCCGGTTTACCATCCGGATCGGGTAATGAATCTTCCGCAGCCAGGGGGCAAACGAAAACACAACTAACCAGCGACATGAGTACTAAAAAGCGATTCCAAATTACCATCGAATTTCCATTCCCGTCTTCTCTAAGTAATAATTGTCCAATTGAACTCATTGGCTAACACCAACTACAATGAGGTCATAGCTCCGTTTCTTATAACATATCTGGTAGAGCACATGCGTTCGGTAGCCACTGTTTTCATTATCCATTTGAGTGTATTCACACTCTGTTTCGGACAGTCAAGTTCACAGTTTGATGTCCCAAGCTCTGTTCAAAAGGTTATCAAGTCGCACTGTGTTGAATGTCACAACGCTGACGTCACCGAAGGCCAGGTAAGGCTCGATACACTCCAAGAGTTGTCATTGGATGAGAGATTAGAGCTGCTTAACAAAGCGCAGGACCAGCTTTTCTTTGGATTGATGCCACCAGAACAAGCAACTCAACCAAATCCCGACGACCGAAAGGTTTTGGCTGCATTCTTACGTGCAGAATTACAATCTCACAATGCCTCGAAGCTGGATGAGAAATTGAGTTATCCATCCTATGGCAATTACGTCGACCATGACGAGCTCTTCAGTGGCGAACACAATACGCCGAGTTATTCCCCAGGTCGACGCTGGTTGGTAAGTCCTCAGATTTTCCACCAACGAGTCATGGATGTCTTTCAGTTGACTGGCCGGGAACGAGAATCCTTCGCGATCCGGAATTTTCACGGTGTGACGAATCCTTTTATCCTGCCAGATCACTCGGGCGTCCGGGATTACTCGATTTCCACACTCGACGGCGGCCACTTACTGGTGATGCTTAAAAATGCTCAGTGGATTGCGAGTAAGCAAATCTTTGCGGCCGAGAATAAAGGCAAAGATCGAAATGCGATCGTCTACCCTAATCCCAAAGATCGTTGGTTCCCACAAATCACGCCTCTTGAGTTTGAAGAGATCATTACTAGCGATTCGGCACCCACCGAATCTCAATTGCTCGCTGCCATTAACAAACAGTTCAGTCTTGTACTTCGACGTCCACCGAATGTCGAGGAACAAGACAAATATTTGGCTTTGCTTCGTTCAACCACAACCCTTGCCGGAAACACTGAAGGCCTAAGACAAATGCTGGTCGCCGTGTTACTGGAATCCGAATTTCTATACCGTTTGGAATTTGGAAGACCGGAGCAGGATGAACATGGGCGTCAAAAGCTAACGCCCCAAGAAGCCGCCTTTGCTATCTCCTATGCGTTGGGAGACCGAGGACCCGATGAAGCTCTGCTAGAAGCGGCAAATCAGGGACGCCTTGAAACCAAGGAGGATTATCAACGGGAAGTACAACGACTACTACTCGATACAGAATACTACCGCGGGCAAATCGACTCATCACTCAATGGAAAACATTATCAATCCGATGTAGTCTCTCACCCTAAGATCATTCGGTTCTTCCGTGAATTCTTCGGGTATACCGGAGCCTTAAAAGTATTCAAGGACATTAAACGCAGTGATGGCAAGTATCAAAATCCCGGTCGAGGCACACATGGAACGCCCGGATGGCTCACTTACGAAGCAGACCGTATTGTTACCTGGCATGTGGAGAAGGATGTCGATGTCTTTAATTCACTATTAACTTCTGACAAATTCTTTGTTTACTACAACATGCCAAATGAGCAGGGGCAAACCTTGCAGCGTGAATGGCGGGAAGTCTACGAGCATTTAAAAGACACTCCCTGGAAGACGGAACCGGAACGAGTACTCGAAGAGAATCTCGAATTCCTGAAAGAGCGTAAAACGATGAGGATCGTTGATACCTCGCGTCCTGGCGAGTTAGTGAATTACATGCACTTCTTTGCTGAATCGTACGGGCAGAATCGCAATCCGTTTACCAGAATCCCCTGGTCCCATGGATACACCTATCATCATTCTCCTTTTTACAGTTTACCTCCAACCCCTAGCATTTACCGATATGGCAGTTGGAAGTCTACGCGTTACGAGGGGGACAAGATCGAGGTCAAACAGTTCTGGGATTATCCAACCGAACAACCGTTTGCGATCGAAAATCGCAAAGGGATCCTCACTCATCCGGCATGGCTCATCGCCCATTCAACGAATTTTCATGCCGATCCAATTCGACGGGGACGATGGATTCGTGAAAAACTACTCGCCGGACGGGTCCCAGATGTCCCCATTACTGTCGATGCTCAGGTACCAGAAGATGCAGCCCACACTTTTAGAGAACGAGTGGAGATGGTGACGCACAAAACAGAGTGCTGGAAATGCCACCAACAGATGAATCCTTTAGGGTTCGCGTTTGAAATGTTCGATGATTTTGGACGATTTAGACAAGTGGAAAAACTCGAACACCCCGATAATCTAATTAAGGCGGGAGATGGGAAGAGTACTTTCGATGTTTTCAAATCGGCCCCAGTGGTAACGACGGGCGCCTTGGAAGGCACGGGGGTAGAAGAGTTGGATGGAGAGGTTGGCGATGCCTTAGAGCTGATCGATCGTCTCGCCCAATCGGACCGAGTCCGCCAGTCAATCATTCGTCATGCTTTCCGATATTACATGGGGCGAAACGAGACATTGGTTGATTCAAAAACCTTAATGGATGCCGATCAGGCCTATTTGGATAGCAATGGCAGCTTCCGAGCGGTCATCGTGTCACTCCTAACCTCCGACTCGTTTATGTATAGAAAATAGCCGGTTCGACTCTGCGATCAAGTAAACTTAAAAGTAACCAACATCAATCTATAAAAGAATACACATGGACAATCGACGCGACTTCTTAAAGACAGGCCTGTTTAGCATTGGCGCATCCGCCATGATGAATCCGACTTTGTTCGGAACCATGGATGAGACCAATCCCCCCATGCGTTTTATCTTTATGCATCGAGGGAATGGACTTTGGCCAAGTGTCATGGTGCCACCTAGTTTTGACGAGTCCTTAAAGTTAAAGGAAAAGCAAAAGGCAGCCTACGAAGTAGATCTGGCTGGCCATGAATTGCCAGATTGGATGGAGCCCTTAGGGAACCACGTCGATAACCTCACCATTCTGCAGGGACTCTCCGGCAAAATGTGTACGGTAGGCCATCATTCCTGGTCCTCGTCTTTGGGGGTCTATAAAGCAAATGAACGACTCAGCTCCATTAAATGGGCAACGGTCGATTTTGAATTGGCAAAGCTCTTTCCTTCTCCGGTAGAGCACATTGAACTTGCCTGTTTCCCGTTGGGTGGAGGCAATGCCCGTGGCAGCCTGGATGGCATTGCGACTGGGTTCTCTGCTCGTGGGCCACAGCAGCCAAATTATGCATTCGGTTCTCCTCGAATCGCAATGGAGGAATTATTCAAATCCGTTTCCACCGATCAGGCCACGCAAGTGCAGTACCAATTGGATCGACTGGTATTGGAATTCATTGCCAAGAACGAAGGTGCCACAGCTCAAGATCTAGCCAATTTAGAAAAGAGCAAAGTGCAAAACTATGCCGATAGCGTCGAAGCTATTCGAGAGCGTAGTCGTAAAGTTGACGCAATGGCCGAAAAGATTCGTCAACATGTACCACAACTCGACCCCAAGTACCTGGATGCTGATGTTAATACATTGGACCGCCAAAGAGGTCACACCGAAGTTCTGTTAGGGGCATTGATTTCAGGGCTAACTAACGTTGTCGCGTTTACCGTAGATGAACTAGGACATCGATATACAGGGATCCCTGGCATCGAAGGGGCAACGGTCAATATGCATGATGTCGGCCATGGCAAAACGATCGCAGGAGTGGAAGCGCCCGAGATTCGCAAACGCTGCCGCACTCATCATATGACTCTGATGGATCGCATTGTGAGTCGGCTTAAGAGTGTTCCTGAAGGTAACGGAACGATGTTCGACAACACCATGGTTTTCTACTTCCCGGACGGCGGAGAAACTCATCACAGCCATGGATTTGAATTCCCATTTGTCATTTTGGCCGGTGATAATGCCAAGTTAAATCTGGGACGCAAGTACATTCGTTTACCGAATTATGGGGACCCGGGACACAAGACGCTTGGTAATTTCTATACCTCGCTCTTAAACGCCTATGGCAATCCAATCTCGCATTATGGTGCTCATGACGTCGGCCTGAATGCTTATGGTATCGACCAAAGCGGCCCAATTGCTTCGCTACACGGTTAATTGAATTCCCCGACTTCGTCCTCCTTCGTCGGACTACGACGGACAAGCTCCTTGTTTCTGTAGTGGAGGACGGAGTTTATCCGCCGAAGCCCAACGGGCGAAGGTGGAACGAACGATCTCATTTAACCAGTTAGCCAATTAGCCATTTAACCATGTATCATTGGACATTTTTTCATTGAACTAAATGAACATTGTCTAACTGTCTAACTGTCTAACTGTCCAACTGTCTAATTGTCCAACTGTCTAATTGTCTAACTGTCTAATTGTCTAATTGTTTAATTGTCTAATTGTCTAAATGGCTAAGTGGTTAAATGGTCTTACTCTTTCGGAACCACTGGCGTGTGACTTGGAAGCTGAGCTTTGAAGTCTCCCAGGCTTGACCAGATCAAAGGTTTGCTTAGATCGACCTCGGTAATCGCCACTTCACCAAATTCCTGAGCTTGAGCCAAGACCTGCCCATCTCTTCCATAGACTCCCGTAATCATCCAATCAAGCTCGACTCCACAGTAGGTACTGCTGATCACAAAAACGTGATTCTCGCAAGCCCTAGCGGCCCCCAACAATGGATTGCATCCCCATACAGGCCAGCAAATTACCTCGGCTCCGTTTTGACTTAACTTACGAGCAACTTCTGGAAAGAACCCGTCGTAACAAATCATCATTCCCACTTTTCCAAAGGACGTTTCGAAAACTGGATATTCTTTTCCCGGAGTGATCCCTCCTTCGATTTCGCCTCGCGGCAACGTCACCTTACGGTACTTGCCCACAAACCCTTCAGGCCCGACTAAGGCAGCCGTGTTGAAAATGAGACGGCCGTCACGTTCTAGCAAACCGGCACAGATGTAGAGATTATATTTTTTGGCCAGCGTAGAAAAATAGTCAGTTGATTCTCCGGGAATTGCTTCCGAGCATTCGTGATATTTCAACCCGCGTCCGTAGTAGGTTAAGCACTCGGGCAAAACCACCAGATTTGCTCCCTGTTTGGCAGCGTTGGCAATGAGAGGTTCAAACAGCTTACATTTATCCAGATTAGAATCTCCACCAGCAGGCTTAAAGTGAATGGTTGCCAGTTTTACTTTTCTGGCAGGTGGAGCACTTGTAGGCTTTAATTCGACCTGAGCCCATTCCACCTTGCCGCGGGATTCCCAACGGTAAGAGAGTTCGACAACACCCTGCCGAGCCGACGAAGGTACTTTGTACACTCCCTGAATCAAACTCCAGCCATTTTCAAGTTCTTTCACAATGGCCGGGAATTCCGGTTCTGCGAACGGTTGCTTTCCGCGGGCGTAGGATGCATTGGAAGTAAAATCGTGCTTTACTCGATTTCCATTTTCATCTTTCCAAAGGACTCGAGTGACGGCAGTACGCCGACTGTGCTTTAGATTGCGAGTACGTTGAACTGCAGAAAACTGATAGTACTTGCCACCTTCAACCTCGTATGTTTTTTCAAACCAGCCAAAAGAACCTGAACGATGGTCGGTGGAGATACTAAAGCTCCCCTGACCCTCCGGACCTCCCTTTAGGTTGTATTCAAAATCCGGAGCGATTTCGTCCCGGGGAGATTCGGCAGTCCATCCCGCCGGCATTCTGCGAAAGGAATGGTTCTCAGCAGTGACACTTGCACACGGAATTACCAGCAGACAAGCAGGGCTGAGCAGACTTAACAGGCTTAAAACAAATGGCTTCATAAGAGCACTCCCGGAGCGGGAATGGCCTTTAGAAAGAAGCAAGTCCCGTTGCCAGATCAGGTTGAATATTGAACAGAGTATTAAGGCGGGTGATAGCAAAGATCTTTTCAATTTCGCTTGTCACACTCACTAGCCGCAGTTCACCTCCGGCACCTTTTACTTTCTTATGCAACATTATAAACCGATTCAGGGCTGCACTCGACAAAAACTCAACTGTCGACATATCCAGAACGAGCTTTTCTACATTGGAGTCGACAACTTGAAACAACTCGTCACCCAATTGTTGGATGTCGCCATCATCGAGAAACTTGGGTTGAGTAAATGCCACAACTGTAACATCACCATTTTGAGACAAGCTGATTTTATCCATAATCTTCTTCTGCCCAAACTGACTTGTGAACCGACAAAATTAAACGAAGCAATGACTCCTGCAAGCTGATAAAATATCAGAGCTTCTGAAAAACTCTAACACCAATTTCATTGCCGTTACCTTTTTATAAATAAAAAACCTATGAAAAGCATCGTCTGTCTTCTGGTTTCACTTATTTCCCTCCCCGCATTTTCAGCCGAATACTCACTAGCGACGTTCAGTGTCGATGTGACTATTCCATTGAATCATCGTTGTATGGGCGTTTTGCCAACCAAGAGCAAACGCATTGCCGACTCTCTTTATGCCCATGGTTTTGTACTCAGCGGAGGTCCGAAGCCTGTCGTGTTGTGTGCGTTGGACTGGTGTGAAATACGCAATGGTGCCTTTGAACAGTGGCGTACTGCTTTAGCTGAAGCGGCAGGTACTTCCGTGGAGCATGTTTTAGTCACCGCCCTGCATCAACATGATGCGCCTGTCGTCGATCTGGATGCACAACGCCTGCTGGATAAGGTTGGGCTTCAAAACGAGCTGTATCAGGTGGACTGGCATGACAAAACGCTGGCTCGAGTTGCTCAGGCGGTCAAAGACAGTCTTGAGTTGGCTTCACCGGTGACACACTATGGCACGAGCGAAGTCGAGGTCGAACGGATCGCCAGTAACCGACGAGTCGTATTAGAAAGTGGAGTAATCACCTATGGTCGTGGAAGCCGAAGTGGAGGCAATGACTTTATGGCCAAAGCTCCAGAAGGGGCAATCGACCCGATGCTCAAGACGATTACTTTCTTCAATGGGGACAAGCCTCTGCTACAGATGCATCACTATGCCACCCACCCCATGAGTTACTATGGTCAAGGTGTAGTCTCTGCAGACTTTGTTGGACTCGCTCGAGAGCGTTTACAACGAGACAACCAATCCATCCGTCAGATATTTGTACCCGGGTGTGGCGGGGATGTGACTGCAGGAAAATACAACAATGGCAGTGAAGACCATCGTCAGGAGTTGATTGATCGCCTATACAAGGCCATGGCAGCCGCTTCTAAAAACACGATTCGGCACCCACTAAACCAAATCGAATTGCGAAACGCCAAACTGTCTTTACCATTCCACGAAGGTGAACACCTTACTCGTATGCAGTTGACCGCAGACCTCTATAGTCAGTCCTTAACGACGGAAAAGCGTATTCTGGCAGCCATGGGGCTAGCAAGCCGTAATCGAGTCGAAGGCGATCACCCGCTCGATTTCCCTTGTATCGATTTAGGGCAGGCTCAAATCGCACTTTTCCCCGGTGAGACCTTTATCGGGTATCAACTCCTTGCTCAGGAATATGCTGGTGAAAACTTCTTGATGTGCGTTGCTTATGGTGATGCCTGGACAGGATATTTACCGACTGATGCTACATTCGACGAAGACTTCAAGGATTCCTGGCTCTGGGTTGGACCCGGGAGCGAGAAGAAAATACGAGATGCGATTAAGAAGGTAATTCGTAAATAGTGGCCGACCATTCAGACTCTTCCAATTCCTGGCTACTACTTCAGCGAGTCTGGGCTTTGTTTGCACTGGCGTTGTTTGGTGCCACCTACAAGCTCTGGTTTCCGGAAAGCACGTTTCCACATGTCCCTTTGCTAAGACCTTTCGCAGCCAGCATTTTCCAGGCCGATGGCGTACATTATTTGACAGTCGGAGCCATGGCACTGGCGCTTTTTTGGCTGCTAGCCAAGCCGAACGCTACTGCCTGGTGCCTGTTGATCATCAGCTTAACGTGTTCACTCCTGATCAATCAGCATCGTCTTCAACCCTGGGCTTTTCATCTGCTATTAGGGGCTGTGGTTTTTGTGGCCTGCTCGAAGGAGCAAGGAACTAAGTTACTACGGTTTCTTACAATCAGTATCTACGTCTTTTCCGCTGCCGGAAAATTCGACTATCAATTCATGCACACCGTTGGTCAACAGTTTCTCCAAGCCGCTACCTCGTTGATTGGCATGGACAGCACTCAATGGGATGCTGGACTGACGGCAAAGGCCGCACTGATTTTTCCGGCCTTTGAATTACTCGTTGGTGTTCTGCTTTGTAACTCTAAGACTCGACGAGTTGGTATTCTTGCCGCCATCATATTGCATACGAGCATTATGCTTATCCTCAGTCCTCTGGGCTTGAATCACAAACCGGGAGTGATCCTTTGGAATGGTTTGTTCGTGATTCTGATCCCCTTACTCTTCCATGCAAATCAGAAACCTGAACGCATGTCTGCCGATCGCTCTGACCGTTCCATCCGCAGCCAGATTGCAGCTATCTTGGTGCTGTCCGCCTCAGTCTTGCCTATCATTGAGCCACTCGGGAAGTACGATCACTGGCTGGCCTGGGGGCTCTATTCACCACGTACGAGTCGAGTCATTGTCAACATTCACTTATACAATGTCAGAGTGATTGATGAACTGGAGCCGTACATGATTCCACAATTTGGCGATACACCTTTCCGGACGTTCGATATGCGACGCTGGTCACTGGAAGAGTTAAATGTTCCGATATACCCACAAGATCGATTTCAACTGGCTGTTGCCCGCCACATCGCACATAAGTATCAACTAGGAGATGAAATCGAAATCCATCTCCTGGGAATTGCTGATCGCTTCACCGGCCAACGTAGCAGTCAAGTGCTACGGGGAGTGCAGGAAATCGACATGCACTGCAGACAATACTTTTTCTCTGCCACTCCGACGTACCTAAGTCGATAGGAACGTCGGAATAGCAAAGGCTAAGTATCAGGCCTATTTACGGAAGGCTGGGTGCTCTGGATTAGCGCCACTGATGATATAGGCCAACAAGTCAAGAATCTCGTCTTTCGTCATTGTATTCAATAAGCCTTTAGGCATGATTGAAACCTTCGATTCATCCTGTTCATCAATATCATCTTTGGCAATTTCAATCACACCTGCATCTTCTTTCAGCGGGTTGTCTGAAAGTTTCAGGACTTTGTCGTTTTCTTCAACGATCACACCTGAATAGAGTTTCCCACCAAGAGTAGCAATAATCTGCGTTCGATACTTCTCTTCGATTTCCTTCGAAGGTTCAGTTAGTGATTCGACGATCTTAGCGACATCTGTCTTTTGTTCTGCCAATTTAGCTTGTAATGCGAAGAGATCAGGAGCAAGCTTTCCTCCAGTGCCCTTCATCGCATGACAGGCAACACATGACACCTCTGTGAACAATTTACGACCACTTTGGAAATCCCGGCCCGATTCCAAATCATTAACCGCATTAAGGATATCCTGAGTTGACCATTCCCGTACGAATTGTCGCTGAGGTAATTCCCCATGTGTTATCGCTGGAGCGGTTGGTTGGAGTGGGATATCGCTAATGTCTGCAACAACATGCATCGTTCCATACATCGTTCGCCAGTGTCCTGGGAAAGTACAAACGTAGGAATACTCACCCACTTCACTCGGAGCAGTAATCTGCAATCGTTGTTGCTGTCCTGCCTGAAGCATACCTGTTGAAAACAGTACCTTATCGCTGTCTGGTACAAACTCTTTGGCGAGACCTTCAGGTGTAGCACCTAGTTTTTCAGCCAGAATACCCACCTCTTCGCGAGCCCCCGGAACGGTAACCAGAAGGTTGTGTGGCATAATATCAACGTTCTCAAATACGATTTCCACAGGCTTACCTGCTTGCACATAAATATGTGGGCGATCGTAAATCATACGATGAGGAACAGGGCGAATCACAATGACATCTACCGCCAAGTCAGCCAGTTTCCGGCGGATTGCAATAGCAGCTTCCTTTCCAAGTTGCCCTGATAGGTCTTTGCCCAATTGAATTGCATCCATCACCTGAGTTTCCGTTCGGCTTTTGGCCGGGACGGATTCGATGTAACGAATCAACTGGTCCAACACCTGAACCACGCCTTCTTTTGGTAAGGCTGTGCCGTCTAATCTACCAATCGATGTAACGGCAGCATTCCTATAAGCACCCTTAGCAACCATCGGTGCGAGCACGTCGAAGATTTCTTTGTCATGACCTGCGATGTAGCTCACGGCATTGATGGCTGAACGCGTTAATTGAACGGTTGGATTGGCACCATTCGCACCGATCGCCACACTTGGATTAGGTGCCTTATTGCCGGCCAAACGGAAGACCGGCTTACGATTCCCATCAAGAATAATCAAAGTAAAGCCATTGAGTCGGCTCACATACTCACCGTTGTTTTCAGTTCGGTTCCAAATCACAACACTATCGATGGGGAATTCCTGCCCCAAGTCAACTTCCCAGAATGGGTTGGTTTGAGACGAAGTGTGAGTCAGGGAGTTACTGCCATACTGGCCACTGGTGTTACCATCGACAGCCCGGGATGCAGCACCACCGAAATCGGTTGACGATTGCGAGGCCTTCTTTTTCAAGGCAATGTTTTGGCCTTCACTCATGACCTGGACTTCAGAGAGGGTCAACACGCGTTGCTTCCCAGGGATTTCAATTCGAACGAATCGACCTAATGCTCCTTTAGACTCACCAATCTGAGCTGCTAATGGCTCAGGCAGTTGAGAAACTGTCTTCAACACTCGTTCATATAGAGACTCACGAACTTCGTCACTTGCGATTAAAGGAATGGTATCGAGTACCGTGCCAAACCGAGCGGCATTACCAAGCGATTGAGTCCAGATTTGTTCAGCCGAACCGTCAGCAGCAATTAGAGCGGCTGTCGCTAATCGACGAGTCACTGCACGCTTACCTGCTCGGTGTAACTGAGCGATTTCTGCACGCTTCATTTTGAGCATCGCCGGATCTGTCATTCGGAACATGTGCACATATTCAGTCAGCACCTGCTCTGCCTCATCTGCGGTGGACGCATCAAGCTGTCGCACGGTATTCACCAATTCGGACACCATATTCGTCTGATTGATTTTCGCAATCCCCATCAAGGCTTCATGCCGATATTGATGCACGATGCCCGGGCGTTTCAGAATAGCTTGATAAACCGGTTCGCTGCGAGTCATATTGATGAGATCTGTCGTGGCGACTCGATCAATGATGTATTCGATAGCTTTGGCATTACCTGCAGCAAAATCCTTGCCCGATCCAACAGCTTCTTTCCAAACAGGTTCGAGTCGGCGAATCGTGTGCCTCAGAGTAAAGTCAACGTAGTAATCCAATTCATGATTCAATGCGAGCAGGGCAACTTCAGCTGCTTCACTTTCGTGGAAATAGCTACAAGCTCGAACGGCTTCCAAACGAACTCGTGAATGCTCATCTTCCACTGCTGTACGAAGCATATCGAAAACGCCGGGAACTTTATGCCGCCAATAGCTGATGACTCGAATGGCTGCTGCCCGGGCATTGTAGTCAGGGGAAGCCGCAACTCGTTGTAGTAGTTTCAAACCGATACCGTCTGAGACGTTATGGTGCTGGCAAACCCATAAAGCTTCCAATAACAAGTGCTCATATTGATCATCATCCTGATCAAGGCCGGCGACCCAGGTTTCGAGGGCTGCGGTGACATCGGAGGTTGGGAATTCACGCAATTTCAGACGAACTCGATAACGAGTGCGATCTTCATAAGTGCGAAGCATTTCCAACAATCCGGCAACATCCTGATCTTCAATTTGGGGTCGTTTTACCAAAGGACGTGAAGGGTAGGTAATTCGCCAAATACGACCATGTGAATGGTCTCGATTGGGGTCACGTAAACTGTGTTGCATGTGGCCCACGAGCGGGTTAAACCAGTCGACAATATACAACGCTCCGTCCGGACCAAACTGGATATCCACAGGCCGGAAGTTCTGGTCAGAGGAGTACAGAATAGGTTCAATTTCCGTTGCTTCGTAACCTGAACCAACTTCTTTCACCGTGTGCTGTAGAATCCCCTGGAAACCGATTACGTTGTTCAACAAGAAGTTACCTTGTGCTTCCGGTGGAAAATGACGACTGGATACAAATTCACATCCCGAGGTTGGTCGTACGCGTTTCTTTAGAAACTGATTCATACGTTCGGTGTACTGGAACTTAAAGGGACCAAAGTCGTCCTCTCCGTAATACTCCGGAGCTCGGATGGAAAACGGAGCGGCAAAATAATTGGCTCCGCCCGATGCATCTGCGACAAAGTTCTGCCCCCACTTATTAAAGGCATGGCCCCAAGGGTTGGCGAAGTTGTAGTGCACGTGAGTATTGAATTCCTGATTAGTCGGATCAAATCGGTATACCCCGCCGTGCGCGTTACGAACCGTCCCACGAGGAGTCTCGACTTGCGTGACATGAAACGTACCTTCGTGCATATAGATTCCTCCACCAGGCCCCCAAGTGAAGGCACCGATGGCATGGTGTGAGTCGCCTGAATCGAATCCACCCAACAGAATTTTCTTGAGATCAGCCTTCCCGTCTCCATCCGTATCTTTGAGAAAGACGAGGTTTGGCTCCTGAGCAACATAGACGCCACCGTCCCCTAATTCAAACCCGGTGGGAAGATGAAGGTCATCGGCGAACGTCTCCATTTTGTCTGCTTTGCCATCACCGTCTTCATCGGTAAAGACCAACAATTTGTCACTCGGTTTATGAGGTGGAAGGTATTGCGGGTAGCTAGGCATCGTTGCCACCCACAGCCTACCTTGTGTATCGAAGGTGAATTGCACTGGATTCTTGAGTTCCGGAAACTCCACTTCGCTGGCGAAGAGATTAACTTCATAACCTTCAGCGATCGTGAAAGTCTTCTTGGCAGCTTCCGGCGGGAGGATCGTTATCGGAGTTTTGAAGTTTGTTGGAACGTCATAGAGTTTTCGTGTTTCTGAATAGTCATATTCCGCCGGAACATCCTTCCCATTGGCAACGGCCCAAATTCGCTTGTCGACCACTGCCGCCATTTCATCAAGCTTGGCTCGCTCGTTTTCAATCACGTAGGCATCGGTATAAGGTGGATTTCCATGGTCACGCCGTGAGCGGCCTCCATAAATGTAATAACCGTTGACCGCCCGATAGTTATGGAAGTAATTGAAGTTCTTTTCCATCACTTCGGGAAGCACTGCTTCTGCTACGTCATTCCATTTAGAATCAACACCGAAAAGAGCCGTCATGAAATGCGGTGCGAATCGCTTGTAGCCTGAATCACTTAAGTGCACACCGTTGAAAGTGTAGGGGGCATCACTAGCGGCATACAGTTTCTGTGATAAGGAGAACAAATCAATAAACGGTACTTGATGTTGCTTTGCGGCATTTGCCATAGCTTGTGCATACAGTGCGAAACCAGCATTTTGCTTCTTTCCAATCGGCAAATTCGGATCACCGGTGTTTTCGAAGGACATCGGGGAAATCAAAACGACTCGGGCATTACCCTTACCGCTATAATTCTGAGCCAGCGTGTGATTCAAAAACTGATCCAGCTCTTTCGTAAACGTCTCCAATCCCGATTCACCACGGAAGGATTCGCTAAATCCGAAGAAGGCAAAAATGACATCCGCTTTGGCACGATTCAAATGATCATCCGGCGTCCCAAAATCCAATGAACGTGGTCGGAAACGAACTTCGTCACCATTGAATCCCTGGTTGCGAACAGACAGGTTCAGGTCTTTGAACTGCGATTGCAAAAGCGCTTCCCAATACCCGAAGTACTGAAATCTCTCGGCTGTGTTACTACCAATAAAGACAATACGGTCGCCCTTTTTCAGATCCACTTGAGCCTGAAGTGATGGTGCTAAGAAAACCAGAGTCAAAACAACACTGAATACCGAAAACATTCGCTTCATTGTTAGTCGCCTTTATGCGTAAAGAAATCTGTCTATCCATAGGTGGATAGCGTTGGTTTTATGGTGAAAAGCCTGAATTGTTAAATGTACTTGGAAGCTACAGGCGGGGCTAGTATCTGAAACCGCCTGAAGTTCAAAGAATATTTAATCAGGTGCTATCGCAAGTCGTTCAGTGAGTTCAATGCGCAATTCACATGAATCGCAGCTCCATACGGCAATGCATCTTCGTCCACTTTGAATTTTGGATGATGCACACTGTATGTGGCTCCCATGTCCGGATTCCCAATGCCTAGGAATGCAAAACAGCCAGGTACTCGCTGTGTGTAATAAGCAAAGTCCTCGCCTCCCATTACTGGTGGCATTTCCAAGACCTTTCCAGCACCTAACACTTGCTCTACCGATGCCTTGCCGGCTTCCCAGCAGACTTCATCATTCAAGGTAGGTGGATAGTCGTGCCCAGGGAAACTAACATCAGCTTCGCAGCGATTTGCCTGAGCAATAGCCGTTGCAATTTCACTAACTCTGGTCTGAAGATGCTTCAGGCCATCCAGCGTTAACGAGCGAATCGTTCCCTGAATTTCAATTGACGGCGGAATGACATTATAGGCTTCACCACCATGAATCATGGTCACACTGATTACTCCGGACTCAAGCGGATCCAATTCACGGGAAATGATCGTCTGTAATTCGACTACAATCTTGGCTGCCGTGGTGACCGGATCAATCGCCAAATGCGGCATGGCTGCGTGACCACCTTTTCCCTTCACAGTGATCTTCAAAGAGCCGGCGGCAGCCATTAAAGTGCCTGCCCGAGCGGCTAACATTCCGGTAGGTAATTCCGCAGAGACGTGCAAACCAAAAATTCGTTCAACCTGTGGGTTCTCCAGAACTCCTTCTTCACTCATTTTTTCACCACCGGCGCCACCTTCTTCAGCCGGTTGAAAAATCAGTTTGACCGTCCCTTGAATCAGGTCTTCATTCTCTTTCAGGAGACGAGCAGCCCCCAATAACATCGCCGTGTGGCAATCATGCCCGCAGGCATGCATCTTGCCGTCTATTTCACTACGAAACTCAACATCTGCTTCTTCATGAATGGGTAGCGCATCCATATCTGCCCGCAGCGCGACACAAGGCCCGTCACCATTGCCAATGGTTCCCAACACACCAGTCACTGCGATATCTTTCTGATATTCAATTCCTAGTTCATCTAGTGTGGACTGCACGAGTTTACTGGTTTCGAACTCTTCATACATCAATTCCGGATGCTGATGGAGTTGTCGACGTAATCCCACTATCCAGGGTTGAATCGACTTCGCCTGAGATACAAGTTGTTCTGTGTTCATCATCATGGCCCCGTATTCAGAAAGGAGTTCAGAAAATAGTTCAGGAGATCGTTTAGGAAAGCGTTTAGGAAATAAAGTCGCTTGGATTCGTTAACTGGTGGGCGAGTTTCTGTAGCCATCTCGCAGCGGGCGCCCCATCCAACACCTGATGATCAAACGTTAGGCTCAACGACATGGTATAGCCGCTCACCACCTGACCATTTTCCACGACAGGCTCTTCCAGAATCCGCCCAATTCCCAAAATCCCCGCTTGGGGTAAATTAATCACCGGCGTAAATTGGTCGATTCCAAGCGTGCCCAAACTGGAGATCGTAAAGGTGCCTCCCTTGAGCTGATCTTCGCCAAGACTTGCTTCTCTGGCTGCACTGATTAATTCCGCGGTATACTCCGCAACATCATCCAGTAGTAATCGATCAACTTGCTGAACCACCGGAGCGAGCAGACCATGTTCTGTGTCGACTGCAAACGCGATATTCACATCGTCATAGACGTACACTCCATCTGGAGTCCAGCACGCATTCAACTCAGGGCACTCACGCAGCAACGTTGCCGCCAGTTTCATAATGATGTCGTTATAGGACGGTGTTAAGTCAGAACCTTTCAACGCGTCCCGATAGGCAATCAGCCCACTGGCATTAAACTTCTTATGCAACGTAACCGGTACCGTCTGGACGACACTGGCACGCATCCGCTCCGCTGTGATCCGCCGAATGTTGGTTAGAGGCTGAACTTGACCGGCTTGTGTTGGGAGTATGAAGTCAGTTTGCAATGGCGGACGTGAAGTCTCGGATTGAGCAACTCCACTCTCCATCGCCGCAAGCACATCTCGTTCACGGATGCGACCATTTTTTCCAGAGCCACTAATGCCTGTGAGAGAAATTCCATTTTGACTGGCAAGACGCCTAGCTCGTGGGGAGGCAACATTACGTTTGCCCCGTTTACTATCAACTCCACCAACTCCACTTTCCGCGGACACATTGACTACGTTACCTGCACTTGCTGAAGCCGCTGGTGTTTCCGCTGACTCCTTCGGAGCAACTGTCGGAGTGAATTCCGGGGGCTCTTCACCTTCGGCGAGGAGGAATCCCAGTACTTGGCTGACCAACACCGTTTCCCCAGGCTGAGGTGCTTTCGCGGGTATATGCAAGATCCCTGAATCAAAGGACTCGACTTCTTGAGCAGCTTTCTCTCCTTCGAGTACAAACAACATATCGCCTGCCTGCACCAACTCACCATCCGCCTTGAGCCATTCGACAAATGTCCCTTCATCCATCGACCAGCCTAGTCGCGGCACTACGATTTCTATTGCCATAGTTTTCTTTCCTTCCCCTCGCCTGCTTCCCGGTCCATCTACTCTGCTAACAACTCTCGAATCGCAGCCACAACCGATGCGACGTTTGGTACGACAGCCTCTTCCAATGATGGAGAATACGGAGTCGGAGTAAAGGCCCCGCTTAACCGCTTGATCGGGGCATCTAAATCATCAAAGCCCGCGTCAGCGATCGATGCAGCGATTTCAGAGGCAATACTACAGGGCTGAAATGATTCATCGACAACCAGCAGTCGTCCTGTTTTGGCAACTGACTCGCAAATGGTTTCCGTATCCAACGGCGAGACTGTCCGAGGATCAACGACTTCCACTGAAATGCCTTCGGCAGCTAGTTGTTCGGCGGCTTCCAGTGCGTGATGCACCATCAAGGCCACGGCCACGACGGTTAAATCGGTACCTTCCCGATGGACTCGCGCCTTCCCAAATGGAATTTCATAGTGTGATTCAGGTACCGGCCCCTTAATCGCCATCAATTCTCGATGCTCCAGAAACAGTACTGGATCGGTTGAGCGTAACGCATGAGCAAACAGCCCTTTTGCATCGTAAGGGGTAGCTGATGTGACGACTCGAAGTCCCGGAATATGAGCATAGATTGAGTGATAAATACCTGAATGATGGGTGGCAGCTGAATGTCCAATTCCACCACAGCCTCGTAACAACACAGGCATTTTGATTCGACCACTACTCATGTATTGCATTTTGGCAATCTGATTAATCATTTCTCCGAATGCATCATTAATGAAGTCGATGAACATGAAATCGATAACCGGTCGCGTACCGGTCATGGCGGCGCCACAACTCAGGCCAACGAACCCTCGTTCACAGATCGGGGAATCACAGAGTCGATCGGCTCCATACTTTTCGTAGAGCCCAATCGTGGTCATAAAGTTACCACCTCGTTCACCAATCCCTTCACCCATGACCCAAATATTGGGATCTTCTTCCATCGCAGCATCTAAGGCTTCGTGGGTTCCACCGACGAACGTCTGAATGCGATCTCCGGGGTCGATATCCTGAGCAACAGGCGTTGCTGATTCATCATAGACGTGTGCAGTGGCTGTCGTGCCATCCGGATAGGGACTCGCTTCGGCATTGGTATGAGACTCGGCAATGAGCGACTCGACCTCGGCTTCAATTGCTTTCAATTCGTCTTCAGATGCAAGACCTTCTTCGACGAGTCGTTCTGCGAGCCGCTCTATAGGACATCGCTGTTTCCACTCTTCCACATCTTCACGAGTCCGATAAGTAAAGTCACCCATGCCCTCAGCATGAGCTCGTGTACGATAAGTCTTACATTCAATCAGCGTTGGGCCTTCTCCGTTACGAGCACGTTCCACCGCTTCACCCGCAATTCGGTAGATTTCTAAAACGTCATTCCCATCCACCTCAAAGCCCGGAATTCCATAATTGGCTGCCCTGCGGCCCACATCTGGAATACCGCTGGAATAATCGAACGGAACTTCTGTTGCAAACTGGTTGTTCTCACAGACGAAGATACATGGCAAGTTCCAAATACTTGCCATGTTCAGGCCTTCGTGAAATGCACCGTTGTTAACCGCTCCGTCTCCAAAGCAGGCAACTGAGACATTGTCTTTGCCTTGAATCTTAAAGGTGTACCCTCCACCGGTTGCATGAAGAATACATGGGCCAACAATTCCGCTGGTTCCCATCATTCCAATTTCGGGCTTGAACAAGTGCATACTGCCACCACGTCCACCACTACAACCGTCCTCACGCCCATAGAGTTCGGCAATCAACTCCTGAGGATGAAGCCCTTTCGCCAGCGCGTGTCCATGACCTCGATGAGTACTAAAGACAACGTCTTCCAAACGAAGATGAGCGAACACTCCTGTCGCAATAGCCTCTTCACCCACATAGGTATGACAGGCACCATGAACCAGGCCCTGTTGATGTGACTTAGCAAGCCGCTCTTCACATTGCCGGATCACCTGCATGGTGCGGTAGAGTGAAAGTCCTGTTTCCTTGTCGATTCCAACTGATGTTGTCGCCATTTGCTTATTTCTTTTCTCGTTATTCTGCAAAAACTTCTGTACCCACACTTCCGCCGGCGTTCATCGCCAGATTACCACCATCCATTGGAATCAAAGTTCCGGTAATCCAGGAGGACGCATCGGACGCCAGGAAGACAGCCAATCCTTTGATATCGTCAGAGCTTCCAAATCGTCCGGTGGGAATCCCGCTTAAAAAGCGATCTTTGATTCGAGGATCGGAATCAATACGTTCCTGCAACCCGGGATTCAAAACCTGAGCCGGCAAAACAGAATTAACACGTACTCCGCGACCACTCCACTCTGTACTCAATTCGCGGGTCATCTGCACCACCGCGCCCATGGCCATGCTATAAGCGATATGCCCACGTCCCAAAGCTGTGATACTTGCCAGCGATCCCAGATTGATGATACTACCGCGGCCCTGCTTCAACATGCGTCGACCAGCTTCCTGGCAAATACAAAAACGGCCATAGACGATATTTCGCCAGGTCCACTCGACTTCTTCGAGTTCAATCACTTCCGGTTTCTTACGCACCGCTTCGCCTGCGATATTGGCAACAAAGTCAATTTGCCCAAAGGTTTCATCGATCTTAGCAAACATGGCGCGGATTGCTTCCGGCGAAGATATATCACAAACGACCGGTAATGCCCGTCGGCCCAACGCCTCTATTTCCTGAGCGGTCGCCTGTGCACCAGCTTCGTTGATATCCGCCAGCACAACATCAGATCCTGCTTCAGCAACAGCCATAGCCACTGCCTTTCCCATCCCACTCGCCGCTCCGGAAACCAAGGAAACCCGGCCCGTTAAATCAAACATCGAACTCATTACTTATTTCTTTCTATACCTCGTTGTTTAAGGTTGGCTTCTTCCTTAGAAAACACCACCAAATCAGGACCCACACTCCAAAGAGTGCGAAAAACCACAGGACTTCAGGCGTTCTGGCAAATACCAATGCTGTCATTCCCAGGTAGAAAACGGCACAACCAGCTACTCCTAAAGAGTGAATCCAACCCGGTCGGATTTCCTTGGGAAGAAATCGATGGTTGTTCATTAACACAAGAATTGCTGTCAGTCCGAGCCCCAGGTTGTTGGTGTTCGCCACAGTCAGCACCATCCCTTTGGCATCTGAAAAGTACAGGAACACCGTTTGCATAATGAGCGACCAGACAATGTAAGCGATCATAATGCGATAGTAGATTTTCCCGACCTGATCTCCAGACATTTTCTCCCGTACACCTGACACTCCAGACCAAATAATATCAGTCCAGCGTCGGCAGACATCATCAATGATTGACATCTGGCTGGGCAGCAACACCATCAGCCCAACTAGTACGGTCAGCACCCAAAACAGCTGATTGAGTCCGTATAAATTGGGAGCGTTCTTCAGGCCATCAGCGGTAATTAATGCCTGAGCCCAAGACAGACCTTCTGTATCTGAAAAGAACTCTGAGTACTGTGAAAACTCAATAGAGATTAACCCAGGCAATGCCATTCCCATGAAACATCCGGGGCCCCAGATCATTAACTGGTCGGTCAGAATATATCGCCACCAACCACGCCAGCGAGCCATGTTTTCGTCATTGATCTTGAATACTTTTCCAATGTGGCTAAGGGAAACTCCTCGCCCACCAACCACACTTGGGATGGCGCCTACCTGAGACCCCATTCCCCAGCCTTTATCGCGAACGAAGTTACTGTAGGTTGAATTACTCAATCCTCCACCACCTGCATAACCAGCAAAGGCTCCCAGGACTGCGATATTGGCAAGCGTAATTAAAGGCAACCCTTTGCCCTGGATGAGTGAAGTCAAAATGTTATCAACGTTGTCCCCATCCCAATGCCCATCATTATCCGCGTCAATGTATGAGAGGTGTTTACTACTCTTTCCAGATGTTAGATGAAGTCGATAGAGAGCGTTAGAATCGTGCGGCATGGTTAAAAACAACTGAGCGCCGTCAGCTGTCTGTTTGTGTTCTAACGGGTAAAGGATCTGGAGTTGCTTTTCTCCTGCTGGCGCAAATGCCAATGTCTTCAGCATCTCGTAACGCGACGAATCTCCCTCTATTTCAATTTCACCTTCCTTAGAAGGGCTAATGATCATGTCATAACGATCATCGCCATCACTGTCATATGTTTGGTAAGCAACTCCGTTTGGATAAATCTCGTCTAACGAAAACCGAGTTTCCAAAATGTCCAGATGACCGTCTCCATCCCAGTCTTCCCCCGGATCCAGGACTCCGTTTGCATTCGCATCTTCCGCGCGTTCAACCGGCACATTTCCGAATGCCAGGAATCCGGAGAACACTCGTCCCCAGTTGGATGCCGAAACAAACACAACGCCAACAATTAGGCAGAAGATTAACACCACAAACACTTTGAGTGTCATGATCTTCTCTAACGTGTTATAGATTTTCCCCCCGATCAGTACGGGTAAGGCGACCAATCCAAACAGCGCATAGGACAGCAGCAACAATATCGTATTGTATTCCTTACCTGGCACCTCCCCGATAAACAATGCGACGACCACAGCAGCCGCGGTCGTGGAAAGTGCGGGAATCAAAGCTCCGATATTGAATAACGCAAACGTCCCAATCCAAAAACTGGGGCCTGGCTTATTTCTCATAAACCCCGTGAAGACCGGCTCGCCGGTATAGAGTGCGTACCGGCCGCATTCCATGTTATAGAAGACCTGACAAATGATGGCGATCGTAGCAATCCACATCAGGCTACCGCCATACTTGGCCGTAATCTCCGGACCTAATAGCCACTCTCCGCCACCGATCTGAATGCCACACATGACAATACCGGGACCGATAAAGCCCTTTATATTGCTCCAGCCTAAACGCTTAGGCTCAGTTAACTCCCCGTAAGACCAGGTAGGTAGAGCTGTCTTAGGCAGAGTGGAGTCGTGAGGAGAGTTAGATTGCGACATCGTGGGGTGGCTACTTTCCAATCAAGGTTGATTCTAGTGAAGGTCTAATGAAGGACGATGGCTCGTCCCGGCCCACCATGACAATCCCGAATTTTAATCGCAGCGAATAAGAAATATCCTCCTGCCGGAATCTTGTGCACGTTATTTAAAAACTCAACGCCGACCATTTCATGACTTCCCAAAGCCCAGTAGGTCATTAACGCTCGCTTTTCATTGACTCCACCCAAATCCGGAGCATCTGTCGCGACACAACGAATGCCTTTGCTTTTCAAGTAGACAATCGCTGCCGGCCCGGGCGCTGGCCAGCCTTCAGAATCTCCCTTGATCGGATCGACCCAAACGCCTGTATCTGCGGGCGCCGGTTTGAAATGTTTATCCACATGCCCGGTCTCGAAAATGACGACGTCTCCCGCTGAGAGCTCACCATGTTTGGCTTCGAACTGTTTAATGTGGTCTACCGTAATTTCCGGGGAGTTTGGCCAGCTCTTTTTCTTCGTTGAACCCACCAATTTACGAACGTTGATTACGCGTGCTTCGCCACTTGTCCAATCCAAGGGGACCTTCTCGGTTGTCAGGTCACTGAAGCCTCGCTTTCCATACTGACGTTCATACTCCTCTAACCAACCGCGAACTTCAGGAGCGTACTGAACGTTGGTACCGGGTTTAGGTAACGCATAAGACGGCGGTACCAGATTCGTCCCGGCCATACTGTCCATCATGTGAGTGTGGTGCCACATATCTAAGTATTCTGAATACAAGAAATTCACATCCAGATACGGTTGACGATGCATACCCGTGGAGAAGCCTGGAGCAGTCAACGGATAACCCTGAGCCAGAGTAGGGGACAAGTCGATTGCCCGTTTGTTCTTTGCTGAATCGATCAATCTTGCGGGTAGGTCACCACCAACAACTGCAAATGCTCGTCCCTCAGCATACGCTCCATCTTTATGCCTTGGATGAAGCAAGATATAGAAGGACCCGGTAGGAGGAAGCTGGCCAAGGTTTGTAGCACTTTCGGTCCAAATCATTCCATACTTAAGTCCTGCATAATGCGTCGGCTCCGCTAGGTTCGGCAACGGCCCCATGCTGGCACTGTCTGTCCCTAGTGTCATGACATTTCTGGTCGCTAAGAACTCCATGCAATCCGGATCGGGATCCGGGTATCCCGGTGCCTTACCATCCAGAACTTCAGAGATAAATCGGTGCCCAAGTGGGTAAGGGCGATAGTAGCGGTCGGTATAGTCGCTACGAAACAACGCAACATCTCCAAAACGCAATTGACGATGCTGCTTTTCAAATCGCTGAACATGTTCACGATTTACCAGCGGACTAATTCCATTGGGAGCTTGATTTAATAAGTCCCGAACATCTATCACACAGGCTTCTCCACCAAACTGCCATGGTTCAATTTTGTCGGTATACGCCAAGCCAAAAGGGCCTGACTTCGGACGTTTAAGATCAGGTCTAGCCACTGAATGTGGCGGAACATCTAGCTGCGTACCCGTGTTGCCATCGATGACAAGTGCATCCACGTTATAGGCACTGTCAGGGCCAATCGTCCGTTGATGAATGATCTGAAAACGCGGAAACGGAGCGGTAGGCCAAGTCGCCGGGTAATCCGGAGCGACCAACAGGGAACAGTCAATGAATTTAGACTGTGCCTGTAACGAGTGAGTCCCAAGTAAAATCAAGCATGCTGCTAACCAGTGTCTTATGTGCATTTCTCTAATCTCGCTGTCATTCAATCAATCACATCAATTCAGAATAGCAGTTTCTAAATACTGCATGTCGGAAATCCTACCGATGCGGCTCATGCCAACCATGTCGGAACTTGTGACACCAACTCCAGTGTTTCCGTCAGTTTCGCGCGAACATCGGCCGGAAGATCGATCCCGGTTTCCTGACTTTTAGAAACATTGGCCCATTCGCGTTCCCCGGGAAGGATCACCTGTGCCACGCCCTCGGCAGTCTCGACAGCGTGAATTTCATCAATCAGCTTACTCATTCGCTGGGCATAATCGTCTTGTTCGGCAATGACCTTGGTGTCCATGACAATAAAGCCTGCATTGTGATAGGACGGTGTATCAGTCGGATCAAACATCCAACTACCCACATCCCAGGTCATGTGACCGCCAGGCAAGGCTCCGGATAGAATCTCGCACCATAAGCCAAAGCCATACCCTTTGTGACCTGCCATTGGAGCCAGTGAAGCGTCAGCCGGATAGAGGCTACCGTCTGAAGTTGGCTTCCCATTTGCATCAATCAACCAGTTCTCGGGAATCACTTCGCCGCGTTGATGCGCCGCGTATACTTTACCGCCAGCCACGGCCGCTGTGGCAATATCCAGATTAATCGGATCTCGACCAGGAACGGGAACACCATAAGCAATTGGATTACTTCCCAGGACTGGCCCTTTCGAGCCAGGAGCGGCCACGCTCGGAATATCGTTGCCTGTAACCATAGCGATAAAACCCTGACGCGCTGCTTTTTGTGTGTAATATCCGGCCGCTCCAATATGCCCGGTGTTCTTCAAACCAATGTAAGCTACTCCGACATTAGCGGCTTTTTCCATTGCCAGATCTATACAAAACTGACTACCAACCTGTCCCAACGCAGACTCTCCATTGACAATCGCCCACCCTGGTCCCTGACGCTCAATGGTCGGAGTCGCATCGATTCGATAGCCACCTCCCTGCAATTTTCGCACATAACCGCTAAGCAATTTCGTCCCATGCGTGAAGACGCCCATGGCATCGGTTGTCACCAACACTTCCGCCGTCGCCGCTGCATCAGATTCTGACAACCCCACGGATTGGAGGACGGTTTGGGTAAAGGACTTTAATTCGTCAAATGTAGGATTCACTCTGCTCTCCAGCACAATCTATCTAAGCTAATGACTTCAACCTTTTCACAAGTCATGGCCTTATTGGTTTCGAAGGGGTCTAAAAAATTCTCGTAAGTCATTGGCCATCTCTTCAGCACGCTCATGAACTGCAAAATGGCCACCTGCGTCATAGTCGTTGTAATGCACGACGTTGTAATACATCTCGGCTCGTTTCCGCACAATTGGCGCCAGTTCATGGGGGTATGCTGCGATTGCGGTAGGAACCTCGATGCGTTGCCCGGGAGGAAGTTCCCAGCCGTTGTAATAGGATTCACTGTAAAGCCGAATAGCTGACCAAAACGAATTGGTCACCCAATACAACATGACATTGGTGATCAGCATGTCTCTAGGAAACAACTCTTCGAAATCTTCATACCATCCCGACCAGTTCCTCCACTTTTCAATAATCCAAGCGGCCAACCCGACCGGCGAGTCAGCCATGGCCATCGCCAGGGTCTGGGGACGTGTCATTTGTTGATGACAATAAGCTCCTTCATCAATCCAATACTGTTCAACGTTTTTCCAGTACTGCAGCATTTCGGGATCTTCCGGCTTGATAGGGGCCCACTTCATGCCCAACCCACGCAATAAATCAGGATCTTTATCCTGTTCGGGGCGTTCATCCCCTAATCGAGGAAACAGACAGTTGAGATGAATACCGGTGAGATTCTCTGGGTGATGAAATCCGTAAGGCGCCGTGATAAAACCACCCCAATCACCCCCTTCAATTCCGTATTTCTTAAATCCCAGACCTTCGGTCATGAGTTTGTCATACTTTTCAGGATGGTGCTGAAACCCAAACCCCTGTTGATCCGGGTAGTCCGAAAATCCATAGCCAATAATGGACGGGATCACGACCGTAAATGCATCTTCCGGATCACCCCCAAAACTCGCGGGATCCGTCAACATCGGGAGTATTTTAAGAAGCAGAATAAAAGACCAGGGATAACCGTGCATCATGAACAACGGCATCGGGTTTGGCCCCTTACCTTCTTGCTTGATGAAGTGAATTCCCAGACCGTCAACGTCTGCCTTGAAATGCTGGAACGCATTCAGCCGGCGTTCCTGCTCACGCCAGTCATATTCATGCAGCCAGTAATCCACCAGCTCTTTCATGTAATCAAGATCAACACCTCGATCCCAACCGGTGCCCGAAACCTGATTTGGAAACCGAGTCATTTCCAGACGGGTCTTTAAATCCTGCAAGACACTATCCGGAACGTCTATCGTCATTGGTGCAACGTCAACGGCCATTTCATTTCACTCCGTTTACCACATTAGGTAATTCATCGCCTGATATCGCAGCGAGCGCGATTTCAGCTACCGACTCCCGAAGCTTTTTGATCGCTTTAGGACTAACTGAAGCAACATGAGACGAGACCAATACATTTTTCATATTTCGGACGGGATGGTCGCTTGGTAGTGGTTCTGTACTAAATACGTCCAATGCTGCCACAAGGATTTGGCCGGAATCCAGTGCCGCAACAAGGGCCTCCAGATCGATCAAATCTCCACGGCCAACATTCACAATCATAGCTCCCTGCTTCATGGTCGACAGAGATGCAGCATTCACCATATTCTTAGTTGATTCCAGAGACGGACAATGCAGCGTCAGTAAATCTGCCTGAGCAAACACTTCATCTTGCGATACCAATTCACAGCCCAAATCCTGAGCCTGTTGTTGTGCGACGACCGGATCGGCAGCCAAAATCCTGCATTTGAATGGCTGTAGTCTCGCGACCACCTCTCTGCCAATACGTCCCAATCCGATAACGCCAATCGTCAGATCACTCAACGCCACCATGGTGGAAACACCATTGGCCAGCCCCCAACTCCCTTCGGCGATCAATGCATTATTGGCTCGCACATCTCTGGTAACGCCGAGTATAAAAGCCAGAGTATGATCCGCGACTTCATCGATGCAGTAATCAGGGATATTGCAAACAGGAATCCCTCGTTGAGCCGCTACTTCAAAGGCAACATTGTCATAGCCAATGCCATACCTGACGATGGCCTTGGCTGATTGCATGGCCTCCACCACCGTGGAATCCACCTGAGCGAATTGTGTGATCACAACATCTGCGTCGCCACACAAATCAACAAGTTCCTGTTGCGTCTCGCATTTTGCGCCAACAAATTCGTGCCCTGCGGCCTCGACAATTTCTCGTTCTGGAGCAAGATCCTCAAATGTGTAGTCGGTTACTACAATCTTTGCCATGATGTCTGGACTATCCTGTAAACAACGGTAGTTAACAAAATTGAATTTTTCATTCTACAAGACTGTAGGGCCTCGCGTGAATTTAAGAAGCATTCGGGACAAATACCTCATAGGTCACTCATGAAATGTGTACGATAAACGATAAGCACTTTGCCAAATCAGCTCCTCACGACACACGCGACGACAACATGCCCCGTAAGAGATTTATCGCTGTTATTACATGCCTGACCATGCTGACTGTCAGTGCGTCGGCGATTAAAGCCGACACTGACAGACCTAATATCATTTACATCATGGCGGATGACCTGGGCTATGGTGACGCCGCTCCTTTTGGTTTGGAACGAAGTAAAATCCCCACACCAGGGATGACGCAACTTGCTAAAGAAGGAATGCGATTCACCGACGCACACTCCATTGCCTCAGTTTGCGTTCCTAGTCGACTAGCGATTATGACCGGTCGATATCCATGGCGCATTGAAGGGCAGGCCGGCAGCGGCCCCTGGGGATTTATCGCTCCGCGATTTACACCTGGGCATCATACATTGGCACATCTACTAAATGATGCTGGATATCAAACCGGCTATATCGGCAAGTGGCACCTTGGGCTAAAGATGGTAACCACCGACGGTAAGACACAGACGATTGGTAATGTGGACTACGGCAAGCCGGTCAAAGCCGGGCCAAACGATCATGGATTTGATTACAGTTTCATTCTTCCCGGCTCACTCGACATGTATCCGTATGTCTATCTACGTAATCAGAGTTTTTTGGGGAAAGTCAACAAACAACGCGGCTGGAGTGCATTTAACCGAATTGGTCCCACCGAAGAACAATTCGAAGATTACGAAGTGCTGCAAACCTTCCGGGGGGAAGTCAATCAGTTCATTGCCCGCAATGCTAAAGCGGCGAAATCTGGTAAACCCTTCTTTCTCTACTTCGCACTGACCTCTCCTCACACACCCACAAGCCCCCATCCTGACTTTCAGGGGAAGACGGACATTGGTGTCTACGGAGACTTTGTCTATGAGACAGATCATTGCATCGTCTCTACCTTAAAGGCTCTGAAAAAACATGGCTTAGACGACAACACCATCGTCATCTTCACCTCGGACCATGGCCCTGCTCCTTATGCAGGTAATGTCCTGAAAGCAACCTACGACAATGTCAAAGGACTCGAAGCCCAAGGGCATTACCCGGCTGGTCCACTTCGTGGCTACAAATTTTCCGTCTATGAAGGAGGGACTCGAATCCCCTTCCTGATTAAATGGCCCAATCAAATCAAACCAGGAACAACTTGTGACCGTCTGATCGGACTCAACGATCTGTTAGCCACAGTCGCGGACATTACTGATTCCAAATTATCAACCGATCAGGCAGTCGATTCCATTAGCTATCTACCTCTTCTGCGCAATCCTCAAGGCGATGCCATCAGGACTAATCTTCAAATTCAGGGAACGCATGGATGGGCTTACCGAATGGGTGACTGGAAACTTTGTCTTTGCCCGGGCAGCGGTGCAGTGGGAGTCTATGGCAATGTCCCCAAACCAATGGACGCCTGGGCTGCCGCGGTGAAGGAATTTGGGAAGCGACCTACCAGAGATCAATTATTGGAAGCTCCCTTTGTCCAATTATTCAATCTGAAGAATGATTTAGAAGAACAACATGACTTAGCATCGAAGCATCCTGAAATCGTTCAGAAGATGTATGCTCTGATGAATACCCAGTTCGCCAATGGTCGTAGTACACCGGGACCACTACAGGAAAACGATCGAAAGAACCTCAACTACTGGGGCCGCATTCCTCCGGGGACGCTGGCAAATGAACGTAAGAATTAACACATCCATTTTTGGAAGAATTTGAAAATGCGATTATTAACTCTTTGCTCCATCATCGCGACTCTATTTCTTGGCCATCCTGCTTCAGGGGCCGAAGTCCACCAACTCACTCCGGCAAACTGGGGCGAACTGATCCCTGCTGGAAAGGAAGTGGATGCGATCTATGGTGATTACGTCTTGCGAAATGACATCCTGACGGCTGTGATCGCCAATCCCACTCCCACTCGCAATGCCAACCTGACCATTCGGGAAGTTGGCGGCTGCGTACTGGATCTAACACGCCACGACTCCAACAACGACCAACTCGGATGTTTCTACCCAACGGCACAGCAGTATTCATTCACAAACCCTGAGTCAGTCAATCTGGTCGACGGCGGTGAGGGCGTCGCCATTCATATGACCAGTCTCAAGAACGAAGACGGAAGCCTGGCTCGCTTAGTGTATTCACTTGCCGACGGCGATCAGACGCTACGCGTCATTACTCAATATGCAAATACTACTGACAAAACCATTACGCTCCGGTTGCAGGATTCCATCCGAGCGGACAGCCCTTTTGCATTAGGCGGAAACAAGAATTCATTTTGGGCCAACGATCAGTGGTTTCGACAAGCGTACGGAGTCTGGACACAGGAACGAGAGATCAAGCGAATCGGCAGTGGGGGTCGAATACTGGAATATCCAGCCAACGATGGAGACGCCGGTTTTGAGCTGGAACCGAAGCAGCGCGGGACATTTCTAAGAGAGTTAATTCCGGCCGGAAGCCTGTTGGAACTTAAGAGCATCTTCAACTCGCTCAACAAAACTTCTCAATTCCCAGTTTCGCTCAAAACTTTTGATCAAGACGGAGTCATTGGAAACGCCTTGGTCACGATTAAACAGGATGAGGAAACGATCGGAGACATCCGGACGAATGCTCAAGGCCATTGTCAGTTTTCTCTGGCGCCAGGCAAATACACTGCAATCATCAGTGCCGCAGGTCGTCCGCCGCAAGAATTAGCCTTGGATATACGTGAAGCCTTCAATCTGGATATTGAGTTAAATCAGGCAGGTTACCTACGAGGCAAGGTAACCGACGGTCAAGGACGACCCATTTATGCCAAACTCTCATTTCAAGGACTCAAAGATACCGCCACACCCAACTTTGCTCCGAAACAAAACGCCGTCTTTGCAGAGAATCTCTTTTACGCAACCCGAGGTAAAGTGGATCATCCTCTACTTCCAGGTAGTTACCGAGTCTTTATCAGTCACGGCCCAGAGTTTAATGCAGCCGTTCAAGATATAGTCATTCAGGAAGGCGAAACTACAGAACTTAATGTTTCTCTGAAACAGGTCATCGACTCAGACGGATGGATCAGCGCTGATTTCCACACGCACAGTTCACCATCGGGGGATAACACAACCGATCAGTTCGGAAGAATCCTAACACTACTGGCTGAAAACATTGAGTATTCACCAGCCACCGAACACCAACGCATCGATTCGTTTAGTCCGATCCTAAAGCAGCTCAAAGCAGAACATTTAATGGGGACAGCGCCAGGGATGGAGTTGACCGGCCGCGAGCTGCCTGTAAATCACCAAAACGCTTTTCCACTGATTCATAAGCCCAGAACTCAGGATGGTGGAGGCCCCACCATCGAAGACAATCCCGTCACTCAAATTAAAAAGCTCAAGCGGTGGGATAACGACTCCAATAAAATTGTGCAGGAAGATCACCCTACACTCATGCAGATTTGGCGGGACAAAGATCGCGACAATCAAGCGGACGGAGGTTTTCGCGAAATGCTCAACTACATGGACACCATGGAAGTCCATCCTCCACAGTCAATCTTCCAAGTACCGGAGGAATTACTACCAACCGCTAAGAGCCGTGAACCGGTCATGTTCTACTGGATGCAACTACTGAATAAAGGTTACCGCATTCCCGGAGTCGTCAATTCTGACTGCCATTACAACAACCATGATTCCGGATACCTGCGAAATTACATCCTGTCGCCTACCGATAATCCTGGCCGTATCAAAACAGGAAATATTGTCTCGGCCTGTCAGCAGGGCAACATTGTTATGACCAATGGCCCCTTCCTTAAAGTAAAAGTCCGCGGGGAAAAGCGAGCCTTTGCCTGGCCCGGTGACGATCTCGTGAGTCTGAGTGGTAAAGTCAAAGTGGAAATCAGTGTGCAGTGCCCAAACTGGTTTGACATTAATCGTGTTCAAATCTTCCTTAATGGACGGATGGCTTCCGATTTGAATTACACTCGGCGTAACAACGCAGAGATGTTTCCAGCAACTTCGGTAACCCGATTTAGTGAAACATTTGAACTGTCATTAACCGAAGACACTCATATTATCGTGGCCACCCTCGGAGAGGGCTTGGAGATGGGCCCGGTTCAAGGTGAACGCTGGGGCGTGCTTGAACCTGCAGCCGTTGCCAATCCGATATTTGTGGATATTGACGGAAATGGATTTGAATTCAATAACGATAATCTAGGGATCGACATTGACGCGAAATAACAGGAATTGAAATGGATCTAGGATTAGAGGGTAAAGTTGTTCTTATTACCGGTGGTTCGAAGGGAATTGGCGAAGCCATTACCCGCACATTCATGGCAGAAGGTACCAGAGTCGCCAATGTCAATCGCTCGACAGCAGAAGGCGAAGCCTTAGAGGCTGAATATGCTGCCCAGGGGCAACAATGCCTGTTTATTCAGGGAGACTTGACCAACCTCGAAGCCTGCAAGCAGGCAGTAGAAAAGACACTGAATGTGTTTGGCCGCATCGATGTGCTCGTGAACAATGCCGGTGTCAATGATGGTATCTCGCTTTCGGACGGCCCCGAAGCCTTTATTGGATCGTTAGAAAGAAATCTGATCCATTACTATGCGATGGCTCATTATGCCTTAGATGCGTTAAAGCAATCGCAAGGAGCGATCATCAATATCAGTAGTAAGGTCGCTGCGACCGGGCAGGGTGGCACGAGTGGTTACGCCGCCTCCAAAGGTGGCATCAACGGGCTGACACGCGAATGGGCTTTAGATCTGGCCGCTGACAATATCCGAGTAAACACCGTCGTACCGGCGGAGACATGGACTCCGCTTTACGCCGAACTCATCGAGCAATCCGAAGATCCATCCGCAGCCAAAAAACAAATCGAGGACATTATTCCCTTGGGGCAACGGTTTACTACAAGCCAGGAGATTGCTGACATGGTGGTCTTCCTCAGTTCTCAACGGTCACTGCATACAACCGGACAAATACACTACGTCGATGGTGGATACACCCATTTGGACAGAAAGTACACCTCTGGTTCAAACCGAGTCGACCTCTCCAAATAACACATCCAAGGCACTCAGCTTGTCAGAATAGTTTGAATTTTCCTCGGGCCTAATTAGGCTGAATGCTATATATCTATTAGATCTCGATACCTTCACACCGAGTTTAATCTTGGCTACTTCACGCTTACTCATAGTCTGTTTTCTTGGCATCCTCATTTCGGGATGTAATTCGGACGATCCAGGTAACGAATCAAATACAAATTCGGAAGTCATAATTACCTCTCAGGATTCTTCGACTCCGGAACAGACGGAGTCTCTGGCGATTTCGGAGGAAGATGCTAAGTACCTACAGGACGTCGAGCATTTTGGTGGATTTGTATTAGGAGACTTAGCTTTTCCTAAGATCAATCAAGCGATTGAAAAAGAACACTGGGAACGGTTCAGTACGTTCTTTGCTCCGGATTTTGAAGGCCGATTATTTGTTTGGGAAAACGGGACCGAGAGCGATTTTGACTTTGCACAATTCAAAACTTGGAATTCCGAGTCACCTAAGAACAGCTTGAACAAATCGGAGTTTGTTGCTGCTATTCGTGAATTGCGTGAACGATTTCAAACTCTAGAGCGTTCCGGCTTTAAGGTCATGCAAATGATGCCGGAAACTCATGGCAAGTTTGACGAACCCTGGCAGGGAAGTTTCAAACTATCCTTGTCCGGCAAAGATGCTCAGGGCAAAGTTGCTTTCGTTTCACTCAAATTCAAGTGTCGAATTGCAGCTATCTCAGAGGATACACCTGACCTGAACGAATACATTCTTAGCTGTTCGCCCTACGAAGGAAAATACGGAAACTCCGACGACTACCTGATGCAGGATATTACAAGCCAAACAGGTATTACTAATCTAGGACTGCGTGACAACTGGAAACACGATTACCCCGAAGGGCAGATGCGTCCGTTCGTGACCGGAGGAATTTTCGCCAATGACTTCAACCAGGATGGTAATACAGACTTCCTGTTAACCGACCTAGATGGATTGTTCTTCTACGTAGGTGACGGGACTGGGAAGTTTGAGGAACAGACAATGCAAGTCGGTTTGCAGCGGTTCATTAAAGAACCTGTGGCCGTTGTCGCTGACTTCAATAATGACACCTTTGAAGACCTAATCATCGGCCAGTCTATGTACGTCAATGAATCAGGTAAGAAGTTTAGAAAACTGACCGACGAGGAATTCGACGTCCCCTTAGCTAAACGACTCGGTAGTATCACGCTGGTTGATTTTGACAAAGACGGTCTGTTGGACTTTATGGAAGTCGGGGTGATTGTCAAAAAAGGAGCGCATGGCTGGATCAATGCAGAAACCGGTGGCGAACGAGCTTCCGAAAACAGGCTCTGGCGAAATCTTGGGAATTTCAAATTTGAAAACGTTACCGAATCATCCGGGACAATTGGATTGGGCACCGGAGCATTCTCTGCTGTTTGGTTTGATGCCAATGGTGATTCCTGGCCGGATTACATGACTGCCTGTGAATTCGGACAAAACGATTACTTCCTGAATAATGGAGACGGAACCTTTACGCTGGCTGAGCTCCCGGGATCTCACGGCGGATTTTCAATGGGTATCACCGTTGCGGATATCGATAACGACGGATTTGGTGACCCCTATCTGGCTAACATGTACTCCAAAGCAGGAGAGCGTATCGTCGGCAATATCCGTTCCGGTCTCTATGACGGCTTTGAACACGACATCCAAACACAACTCGAAGAATTCGTGTCCGGTAACGAACTCTATCACAATCAGGGAGACGGTACCTTCGTACGCATTGGGCGAGACGTGGGAGTCAATGATGTCGGCTGGGCCTATGGAACTGGAGCCGTCGATTTAAACGGTGACGGCTATCAGGAAATCTATGCTCCAGTAGGATTCCAAAGTGTCACCGAAGACAAGTCGGATGGCTGACGATGCGTCTGGCTGGCTGTCGTGTCACAGCCTTTTAGTTGCACTGTTTCTGTTCCCGAGCTACGAGATGTCGATGAAGACAATGGCGAGTTTTGGGTGGGTAATCCATTTAAGTTTTCCAACGTCAAAGAGAACCTCAGTGCCTACGAAAGAAACGGGTGTTTTCTCAATGATCGTAACGGCTCATTCTTAGATATCTCCTATCTGTCTGGCAGCGATAACCGTGGAGATTCCCGTACCGTAGTTGGTGCAGATATCGATCGCGACGGCATGCCGGAGTTGTTTGTGCGACAGGTCGGAGGTGGCGCTCTGGTTGTCTATAAAAACAACTTCCCAAAAACAAACTGGCTGGCAATTTCACTTCGGGGTGAACAAAGTAATTCAGCCGGCATCGGAGCTAAAATCATCGTCAAAGCTGGCGATTTGACCGTTCAACGGGAGCTCTTCCCCGTCGTAAACTTCCTATCTCAAGCCCAGGCAAAAGTGCACATAGGTCTTCAGAATCATCAACAGGTTGATTCCATTACCATTGCGTGGCCTTCCGGGGAAGAAACCAAATTGATTGACATTGAAGCCAATCAGCATTTGCGAGTGTATGAATCTGACGGACACACAGAAGCTCTCTAGTCCCGCCGGCTTCTCTACCACGCATGCCAGATCCTGAGCTATAATAACCAATCAAGAAACAGTTAAGTATCAGGGAATTCCTTTACTCCCACTCCCTGGCTTACTAAACAGTCTGGTTAAACTCCACATTCAATATCTGGTAATTGAAGATGATTACTCGCCGTATTCTCTCTGTCTCCGTTGGACTTTATATCGCTGCCTTTTCAAGCTCGCTGTTACACGCGCAAGAAGTGGACTTTGATCGAGACATTCGTCCGATCCTGTCTAACAATTGTTTTGCCTGCCACGGTCCAGATCAAAACACACGAGAAGCCGAATTGCGTCTGGACGACAAGGACAGCGTTTTCGCAGATCGTGACAACCCTCTAATCACACCGGGTAAATCCAGTGCCAGCGAGCTCTTTCGACGCATCTCCTCCACGGATGAAAATGAAATGATGCCACCGGCCGATTTTCGTAAGAAGCTAACCAACGATCAGATTGAACTCATAAAGAACTGGATTGATCAGGGAGCAGAGTGGAAACAGCATTGGGCCTGGACCGCTCCCAATCGCCCTGCAGTACCACAGGCTCCCAAAAATAAGATCAGCAACTCCATCGATAACTTCGTACTGGCTGAGCTTTCCCGTGAAGGACTCAATATGAGTTCCGCCGCAGACCGAGTGACCTTAATTCGTCGACTCAGCTTTGACTTACTCGGACTGCCACCAAGTACCGAAGAAGTTTCCACCTTCGTCAACGACAAAGCCCCCAATGCCTATGCCAACCTGATTCGACGGATGCTAGACAAACCTCAATACGGTGAACGACTGGCAATGTACTGGCTCGATATCGTTCGTTACGCGGACAGCAATGGTTATCATGCGGACAAAACGCGTCAGATTGCTCCTTATCGTGACTACGTTATCAACGCCTTCAACTCCAACATGCCCTACGATCAGTTTGTTCGAGAGCAATTAGGAGGGGACCTGATGGAAAACGCCACGCTCCAACAGCAAGTCGCTTCTGGATTCAACATGTTGCTGCAGACTACCGATGAAGGCGGGGCGCAGGCAAAGGAATACCTGGCAAAATACTCGGCAGATCGAGTCCGTAATACGGCATCGATTTTCTTGGGAGTCACCTTGGGCTGTGCTGAGTGCCACGATCACAAATATGATCCGTTCACTACGCAGGACTTCTACAACTTTGCTTCGTTCTTTGCAGACGTCAATGAAGTCGGTGTAGGTAATGCCCCTGCCTTCCCAGTGATCGCAGGAATGTTGGCTGACCAGATTGCCAACAAAAAAAAGGACATTGCTGACAAGCAAGGAGCCTTGAATGCTAGCTCTCGTGATTTAAATGACACTCGCAAGGCCTGGGAAGCTGAGCTGGCAAAGCAAGCGGATACAAGCATTACTGCAGGTAAATGGCAGTACATCGGTCCTATTTCAGCTGCAAGCTTTGACGAGGCTCATGATAAGTCGTTTGTTAACGAAGCGGAGGCCATTGATCTGACCGTTGCCATTGGTGACAAAAAGTGGTCTGAAAAGGACTTCGCAGATGGCACCATCCACGCTCTGGATCAAACTCCTAATGCAGCACACTACCTCCTGAGAACGCTGACAGTGAAGGCCGCAACGAAGGTCGAATTGAAGTTCGGAAGTGACGACGGAATTCGAGTATGGGTAAACCAAAAGGAAGTTTTGAATAATAAAGTTTCCCGAGGTCCTGCCGCCGATCAGGAGAAGGTCGCCGTGGATCTGCGGGAAGGCGAAAACCAAATCCTGCTCAAGATATCACAGGGAGCAGGCGGCGCCGGTTTTTATTACACGCACAGTAATAGTAGTGTTCCAGCGGACATAGCCGCGATCGTCGCGAAATCTCTGGCAGACCGTGCCGATGCCGAACAGAACAAACTGTCTGATTACTACCGAGACAATAGTAGTGAATTGAAATCTCAACGAGACGAAATTGCTCAACTGCAACAGCAACTAAAGCAACTCAATGACTCCGCTCCTAAGACACTCATGACGCGCACGCGTGAACCCCGCATGATCCGAGTACTTCCACGAGGGAACTGGATGGACGATTCGGGTGCGGAAGCTTCCCCACTTGTCCCCGGATTTATGAAACCGCTTGCAATCGAAGGACGTCGGCCAAATCGACTGGACCTTGCGAACTGGATGGTTGATCCAGATAACCCGCTGACTTCCAGAGTGTTGGTCAATCGATTGTGGAAAGTCTTCTTCGGTCACGGACTGGCTGAACCTCTCGACGACATCGGGGCACAGGGAACACGTCCGACTCACCCCGAATTACTGGACTGGTTAGCTGTTGAATTTGTCGAGAGCGGTTGGGATGTAAAGCATATTGTCAGCCTGATTGTCTCCTCCAATACCTACCAACAATCTTCCGGGCTAACTGAAGAATTGGCTGCCTTAGATCCATACAACCACAAATATGCTCGACAATCTCAATTCCGCCTGGAAGCGGAAATGATCCGGGACACAGCACTTTCGATCAGCGGATTGCTCAATGTCGAAGTGGGTGGAATCAGCGTCAAACCCTATCAACCCGCGGGCTACTGGAAACATATGAATTTCCCCAAACGGACCTGGCAATTATCCGGAGGCAACGATATTTACCGTCGAGGGCTTTATACTCACTGGCAACGCATGTTCCTCCATCCTTCCCTGTTAGCTTTTGATGCTCCCAGCCGTGAAGAATGCACGGTTAGTCGTCCTCGATCCAATACCCCACAACAGGCGTTGGTATTACTCAATGATCCAACCTATGTGGAAGCAGCCCGCGCCTTTGCTGAACGAATCCTGCTAGAAGGTGGCGCCGATGAGTCCAGCCGGTTGAACTGGGCCTATCAATCAGCTCTATCACGAAACGTAAATCCTAATGAAGCCAATGTCTTGCTGAATGTCCTTTCCAAGCACGTGGAATTATATAAAGCAAACACACAGGCTGCAGATGAATACTTAAGCGTGGGACGTCGAGCTGTACCAGAGAATCTGGACAAGAGCGAATTGGCTGCCTGGACATCCGTCGCTCGAATTATTCTCAATCTTCACGAAACCATTACCCGAAACTAAAGTCTTTACGGCATTACCATCCGGAGATGATTCCAATGGCTAATAACTCATTTTCATTAAACCGTCGTTGTTTTCTGGGCCACGGTGCGCAGGGCATCGGTGTCTATGCACTTGCTTCGCTCATGAATCAATCACAGGCTGCTGATACCGAGGTGAAAGTTCCTCGTTGGCCCGGCATCCTCAATGGTCAATTACATCGCGAAGCCAAAGCGAAACGAGTTATCTTTTTAACAATGGCAGGTGGCATGAGCCACTTAGAGACGTTCGATAATAAGCCCAAACTGCGGGAACTGGATGGGCAGGCAATGCCCGAATCCTACACCAAAGGTCAACCCATTGCTCAATTACAAAACCGTGAATTGAAGTGCCTCGGTGGTCAGCATGAATTTAAAAAGCATGGTGAATCAGGCAACGAATTGTCAGCGATTTGGGAGCATCTAGGGAGTGTGGCAGATGATATTGCCATTGTCCGGTCGCTAAAAACAGAAGCGATCAACCACGACCCAGCTCATACATTTATGAATACGGGCACCACGATCAGTGGCCGACCATCGATGGGTTCCTGGCTTACCTATGGACTGGGAGCCGAGACGGAAAACCTCCCGGGATTTGTCGTACTGACTTCCTCCGGTGGCGGACAGGATCAGCCAATTGCTTCACGCCAGTGGCATAGCGGATTTTTACCAAGTCGTTTTCAGGGTGTGCATTTCCACAGTCAGGGCGACCCGGTTCTGTACGTAAACAATCCTCCGGGAGTGGATCGGAATGGACAGGCCGACATCGTCAAAGCCGTTCAGCAGCTGAATCAATTTCGAGGTGAGGTTGTCAACGACCCGGAAATCACCACTCGCATTAGTCAGTATGAAATGGCCTTCCGCATGCAGGCCAGCGTCCCTGGTTTGATGGATACCAGCGACGAAACTCAAGCGACCATGGATCTGTATGGTACGAAAGGAGCAGACGGAACGTTTGCTGCCAACTGCCTGCTGGCTCGACGACTGGCGGAACGCGGATGCCGATTTATTCAGCTCTATCACCGCGGATGGGATCACCACGGCAACGTGAAGGGAGCAAGTCAGAATACAGCGAAACTGATCGACCAGGGAATCACGGCCTTGATCAAGGACCTCAAACAACGTGATATGTTTGACGACACGCTTATTGTGTTCGCCAGTGAATTTGGAAGAACTCCGATGGCACAAGGCAACGGTCGTGATCATCACATTAAGGGATATTCAATCTTTCTGGCCGGCGGTGGCATTAAACCTGGAACGACTGTCGGAGCCACTGACGATCTCGGCTATAACGCCGTGGAAGACGTGGTTTCTGTACACGATCTGCATGCCACCATGCTACACCTGCTAGGTATAAATCATGAACGCATGACGTTTCAGTTTCAGGGTCGAGACTTCCGACTCACTGATGTCCATGGTCATGTCGTGGATAAGTTGCTGGCCTAAGCAATCGTGCAGGTGGTTCGGGTCGCTAAATGCAAACGGCGTCATTAAAGGAACGCTCATAAGCAACTTGAAATCAGTGCCATGGTTATTGACTCAAGGGTCTCAAGAGAATAGTTTGAACAGTCCCACCTTCGAGTGCGCATTTGCGACGTTGATTGCATGAAGTAATCACGACCAATGTCAGGACGACGCGACTACCCACCCCACGGGCACTCATGAAACCCACCTACCCAATTAATTTCCCAGCATTGCTGGTTCCTGCCTCCACCGAATTGGATCGCCCGCTGCGCATTCAGAAATACCCTGTACGCCTGGGACGAAGTGACTCAGCCGATATTCAATTAGATGATCGATGGCTAAGCCGTAACCATTGCGAAATCGACGTTACCGATGGCACGTTAATCATTCGGGACCTGGGATCGAAACACGGAACCTACGTTAACGAATCGCAAATCAACGAGACGACCATTGAGTCCGGAGATGAATTGCGAATTGGGATCACCCGGTTTGTCGTAGAGATTCCAAAAGAATAGAATCACTGTATTGATCAATGAAGACTCGGGAACGAGTCCTCTTCCGCTTAAGCCAATACAGGATTTTCACCGTGGTAAAAACTGCTAGTACAATGCTCCCGCTGGGCACACAAGCCCCGGATTTTTCTCTTACTAATGTAGATAGCCAGAACGTTTCACTTGCCGATTTTTCGGGCAAACCCGCGTTACTCGTGATGTTCATCTGCAATCACTGCCCGTTTGTTAAACACATTGCTGACGAGTTAGCAGCACTCGGACGCGAATATCAGTCACAAGGTGCAGGAATCGTTGCCATCAGCAGTAACGACTCCACCAAATACCCCGAAGACTCACCAGAACAAATGGTGCATGAAGCCGAAAATCGTGGATATGTTTTCCCCTATCTCTTCGATGAAGATCAGGCCGTGGCCAAAGCGTACAAAGCAGCCTGCACGCCAGACTTCTTCTTGTTCGATGGCGAGCAAAAATTGGTGTACCGTGGACAACTCGATGCCAGTCGTCCTGGTAACGAAATCCCTGTAACTGGATCTGATTTACGCGCCGCTTTGGATGCCGTGTTGTCCGGGCAAAGTGTTGCGGAACAACAAACACCGAGTATTGGCTGTAATATTAAATGG
>CALKCC010000018.1 GCA_938082855.1 uncultured Pirellulaceae bacterium
ATGACGACCTGATTCGGCGGCAGTTGCTCTTTAAACTGATCCATACTGTAGAGCGGCGGAAAACAGAAGTCTGTCGGATTCGGTTCCAAAGCCATTCTCAGTAAGTAGGTTTCCTGAGCGGTCGTTCCCTGCGTTAAGACAGGAAACGTTTCTTGTTGCACTCCCACATCACCGGCATCCTGTGGAGCCAAGGGCAAGTCAGCCACTTTGGTTAGGAATTGATCTAGGACCTGTCGATTGTGTTGGTAGTTTGGATACTTATTCAGCAGTGCTTGTCGTTGTAGTCGGGCTTTTTGAGTCAGTAACTCTTCAGGACCTTCTAAAATCCACCGTAGGCTAAGCACTCGGCCACCCATCGGCAGTGTTTTATAAAATCGGTGACGACGAATGCGATCTGTGATTTCTACTGCCCGCTCCACTTCTTTACGAGTCATGGCCAATTCAAACCAACGCTCCATCACCAATTCGTGATTGGAAAGCAGGTACTTCAACGTATCCCGTGGGCTGTAGATCCAGTCGATCGGTCCCGGATCGCGTAAGACACGTTCGTAAACCAGATCGGCGGTTCGTTCTGTAATCGAGCCATTTTTGAATAACGCATCAGCATGAGCAATTTGTAACAACCAGGGAGAAGCCTCAGTCTGGTAATTCAGTAACTTGGCCATCTGTTGTTGGCCCGATACCAAGTCACGTTTTTGAAAAGCGGATAAAGTGTTTACGAACAGTAACCTCGCCCCGATTTCACCCGCGCCCATCTCTGCCCGGTTGATCGCCGTTTGAGCTTGCTTTACCAGAGAGTCAGCTTGCTGGCTCTCTTCTAATGCCACAGCATTTTCAGCTGCTGATGCAAAGGCTGAAGCCATCAACCATTCTGATTCCAGCCGAGCATAATTTGCTATTTCAGCAATCCCGGGGAACATTCCTGGCAATTCACCAGCCGACTGATTTTTGACTCCCCAACGCACCGCTTCCTCGACGACATCATACGAGTTGTAAATTCCGCCACTAATCGTTGCTTCTTTGAAGTAGCCTGCCGCCTGTGGATATTGCTTTTGCTCAAAGGCTAATTTGCCTAGCTCTAACAACGCTAGCCCGGAGAGTTCATGATCCATGCGACCAAAGGAAATCGATGACTGAAGTTCGGCTACGGCAGCCTGTGAATCTCCGACGGAGTGTTTGGCTAGGCCTAGCATCAAACTGACCCACCCCTGAGTCCAATGATTGAGCACAGCCGGGCGTGATTCTAAAGTTTCCACCACACGGTTCGTGAGAGGTGAAAGCCGGCAAGTGACGCCCAGTAACTCGGTTCTACGTCGAATTGACAGACTAATACATCGAACAATTTCCCGAGCGTTGATCGGCGTCAGCATTGCAGGCTGAATAGTACCACCCTGCTGAAGCACCAAAAAATTGTCCAAGCGTCCACGGAAGATCGTAACCGACGAGGGAGTTTTCCCCAGAGCCATTTGACGCGAGGACGGACCCCAAGTCACCTTTCTGGTAGACCGGAAACTTTGGGGCAGAACATTAGGCATATACAACCGCATCATCCACTGTGGATTACTGGCGAATAAGCTTAACGCCATGTCATATTGCTGCAATGCCTGTCGGGACTGGCCCATTTGATAGAAACATTCACCAAGCATTGCTCGGTGGCAGATTCCATCAATCCATTCGCCTTCAGCTGTTTTAATTCTCGAGGTGCGGTTAAAAGCAGTTGCAGCACTACGGAATTCGCCTTCATTGAATTCGGCCATGGCGGCCCAGTAGTCCGCACGTGGATATCCGGACGATCCCTGTGCCTGTAATTTCGCGGTAAATCCGGCAAACCACACCATCACGATACACATGAACCATGTGGCCATATGTTGTTTGCTTTTCCCGTCGCCAATAACGTGACTCATAGGCTCGGTCCCTCTTCACTGCGAATACGATACTGACCAGTTCATACCAACAGGTACAAATGAAAACAGTATTTAACACTTCTATTATCGGTGTTTGCTCGACTTGCGACTAAGTAGCTTCTCTCAATGATAGAAAGTGGACGGCCATAAATTCCAGTAAATTACGCAGCTTATCAAATCAGCAACAACCCAGTTTATCTATTCACCCCAGCTAACAAACGAATGTGACCGAATGTCCAGAGAATTGAAATCAAAATAAAAAACTGATTTAAAGACAATTTGGTCAAAGATGGACAGGAAGTCAGACGATTTGCAATCAAGTCAATTAATGCACATCGATTCAAACCCGAAATTCTCCAGGTAAACGAATCTCGAGAAGACAGGGAAACGAGTTTAAGAAATGTCTACTAAATCAAAACGATTCCTGTACAAGACCTGCACCATTCTGGCTGTCATGGGCCTCAGTGTTCTCACTGGTTGCCAAAGCCAAATTGGCGGTCAAACCCTGCCGAGCCCTCATTATCTGACCGATGATGTTCAGTACTTCGCTCCGACGGGCGAAATGAAGCTTCAGCGTGAAGCTGCAGTAATGCAGGAATATCAGGCACAAAGAGAAGCCGCAAGTAACTAACAAGTCATATCATCTATCTCATAATCCCCCCCTCCAATGAGATAGTTGACAGACGATTGAAAACCATCCTCCGATTTCCAGGATCGGGAGATGGTTTTCATCTGCGCTCTTGGGAAACCGATCCTACGCCATGAGGGAGCGAGGTATTTACAGAAGTGCCGTCGTTGGCGTGCAGAGAGTTTAGCTCAGGATTTCGTGAAGCTGGATGTGATATTTACCGAGCTTACCGCCATAGTTTCCAGCTCCGATTCGTACGATATTCTCACCAGCCGCCGCCTGGATCACCGCAGCCATCGCTTCACCTACTGCCTGTTCATCCACTCCATCCACGACAATCTCGTAAGCTGCGACTGTATCTGCATGCAATTTGGATTCGACTCGCCCCTTCAGTGTTGGGCAATAGGCATCCGAGGTGGAAGCAGGCAATGCTTTGTAGATTGATCCCACTTTACTTCCACTTCTTGCAACACCACCAGGGAACGGTGCGATCACGCCTTGAGTTGCTGCAACCGCTTCTGCGCCACGTCGAGCGGCAGCTAGAGCGGAAGTCTTACATGATCCCTGTAAGATGACATTTCCCCCGGCCACTCCTGCTCGAACATTCAACACATCCTGAACCAGGAATTCTCCATCCATCACAGGGATTCGCCAGTGGCGATCGTCACCGAGTATCTTGGCTTTTTGGAATCCATCACCGAAGAAACGAATTTGTTTTCCCAGTGCGACTTGTTTATCACCATCTTCCAATCCGTCATAAACGGCTGTGGAAGGACAGGTCATTACACATTGCCCCACTCGATTGGGCACGGCTTTCTGAAGTCCATCTGTAGAGAAACCGAAAATCAGGACCGCAGCACCGATGCGACCATCGGGCGTTTCTTCTTCCGATAGATACTGCTCAACTCCGGCTTCAGCGTCACAGGCAATGACCGATGAACTGTAGCCAGTCAATTCTCTGAGCCCGGCATCTAACCAGTATTCATCAGCGGCTGTCACGATTAGCCGGACGTATTTCATGCCAAAAGCTTCGGCAAAGGTATCTTCAATTTCGGTGTTACCGATATTCACGAAGGATTGCTCCGGGTTGGAAAACTGGGGCCGTCAGTGTGGAACTTATATAATTATGATGACTACGAGGCAACAGATTGCCAAGTAGCCAGTGAATCTGCAAATTGAATCTTCCAATTCCGTTTGACGCGATATAATAAGATTAGTCGACCGTTTTTTCGGTCAGAGTTTAAATGTTCCTGTACGAATCGTCCTTACCAGGGCCTCTTTGATGAGCGAGCCATTTGATCCTTATCGTATTTGGCTGGGTATCCCAGCTGACCAACAACCTCCTAATCACTATCAGTTGTTAGGTGTGGTGGAATTCGAATCTGACCCCGATGTGCTTGAAAACGCCGCGGATCGTCAGATGGCTCATGTACGCACATTCCAATCCGGTAAGCACAGTGAAGAGTCTCAGCGGATTTTAAACGAAATCACTCAGGCCAAAATCTGTCTGCTCAAACCGGATAAACGAGCCGCTTATGAAGCCAAGCTAAAGGCTCAAAAGCCAGTCGCTGCTCAAGTAACGGGCGAGCGAGCAATTCCTGTTTCTGCCACACCAACGGCTCATCCGGCCATGAATCCGATGACTCCAATGGCTCCGACCGCCGGAACTGCCATACCTGTAGGCTCTGCACAGCAACGAGCCATTCCGGTAAGCCCCGTCCGCCCAGCAGAACACGCCATTAAAGTAACTGCAGATAATCCGACCGCTCATCTACCAGGTGTCGCTCGACCGAATGCAAAATCAGTTACTCGGCGAGCTCGACGCCGTCGTGGTAATGCAGGCATTCCATGGGTATTAATTATGGGAGTGATGATCGGTGTCGGCTCCTTAATCGCCATCGGCGTGATCATCATGAAGGCCACCGGAGTGGGTGGGGAATAAAAGGCATCACATGAGTAGATTCCGAATTCTCTTATCCGACGTCGCGTGGCCCGATACTCAGATCGAACAGCAACTTTGTGACCAGGCCGACGTCGAATTAGTCATCGCTCCGGATGCAGAAGAAGATACGCTGATCCGTTTGGCTGCAGAGTGTGATGCGATTCTCACCTGCTGGGGAACAATCACGGATAAGGTAATTGCAGCCGCTGGAACTCGTTGTCAGGTAGTCAGCCGCATGGGCATTGGGCTAGATAACATAGACGTCGACTACTGCACTCAACATCAAATTCCCGTAACCAATGTGCCAGATTACTGTCTCCAGGAAGTCGCGGAACATACGATCGCATCCGTGTTTTCATTGGGGCGGCATATCAACACCTATAACCTGGCTAGTAAATCCGGCTCCTATGACCGTAGTGTGACGCCACCTCTCAGAAGACTGAAGGGTCAAACACTGGGCATTGTCGGTCTTGGCAACATCGGCACACGAGTTTCTGAACTAGCCAATGCACTTGGCTTTCGAATTCTGGGACATCGACAGGATATGTCCAAGTCCGTGCCAGGAGTGACTCTTGTGTCCATTGAGCAACTGTTGGAGGAAAGTGATTTTGTCACGTTGCACTTACCTCTAACCGAATCCAATCATCACATGTTGGATTCCAGTGCCTTTAAACAGATGAAGTCCTCGGCCTACCTAATCAACACATCCCGTGGGCCTTTAGTGGACCATTCAGCATTGGCGATTGCCTTGGAGCAGGGAGAAATAGCTGGAGCAGCTTTAGATGTTCAGGAGCCCGAGCCACCGGATTTATCGCAACCTCCTTTCAACGACCCGCGAGTCATTATTACCCCGCATGCCGCTTTCGTTTCGGTCGAATCCCTAATCGCATTGCGCCGTAGTAGTATTCAAAACACGCTCGATGTATTACTGCACGGCGAGTCGAAAAACACGGTCAATTTATAACGTGGTTCCGTATTAAGATTCGAACCTGTCGCCGTAGACCTTTCGGCCTATTTGAATCCTGACGTTGATGTGTTAATTTGAGTGCACAGAGACCGCACGACAAAAGGCGTTGTTTATGACTTCGCTCTAATCTCGTAAATCTCTGAAGCAATATTCAAGGAGGAATCCAATGACCGAATCCAATGCACCGCTGGTTGGCATCATTATGGGAAGCAAATCTGATCTCCCTACGATGCAACATGCCTCAGACATTCTCACCCAATTCGAAGTGCCTCATGAATGCCGAGTCGTCTCTGCACACCGCACTCCCGAGTGGATGGTTGAGTACGCTAAAGATGCTGAAGAACGGGGTATTAAAGTCATCATTGCCGGAGCAGGTGGAGCCGCTCATTTACCAGGTATGGTAGCATCGCTGACGCCGTTACCTGTCTTGGGCGTTCCTGTGAAATCCCGAGCACTTTCAGGTTTGGATTCCTTACTTTCCATCGTACAGATGCCTGGTGGCGTTCCGGTTGGAACACTCGCCATTGGGGACTCAGGCGCAAAAAATGCCGGACTCCTTGCAATTCGCATCCTTTCTAACGAGTGTGATGAACTAAGAAGCAAGTTAAAGGCTTTTGCTAAAGAGCAAACGGATAGAGTGTTAGAGGATTCTGAACTATGAGTCGAACCATTTTGCCAGGTGCAACACTTGGCATGTTGGGAAGTGGACAATTAGGGCGAATGTTTGCAGTCGCTGCCAAGCGACTCGGTTATCGTGTCCACGTCTTTTCTCCTGATAAGGATTCACCCACCGGCCAGGTAGCCGATTTGGAAGTTCAGGCGAACTACGATGACCTCGATGCCGTGGCTACCTTTGCTCAAAATGTAGACGTCGTCTCGTACGAATTCGAAAACGTCCCAGTCGACATGCTGGAAACCGTCGAACGGTTTGCCCCTGTCTATCCAGGAGGCCATGTCCTCCACACAGCACAACATCGGATTCGTGAAAAGACATTCCTTCAATCAGCCGGCATTCCGGTTACTCCGTTCCACGCCATTCATTCCGTCGAAGACCTGCAGAAGGTCGGCAGCGAAGATGTTCCGGGTGTACTAAAGACCGCCACCTTTGGTTACGACGGAAAAGGGCAGGTCAAAATTGAGAGCACTGACGAATTAGAAGCCGCTTGGCAGCAGCTAAACTGCGACGAAGCAGTATTGGAACGCTGGGTTGATTTCGATTCTGAGCTATCTGTCGTAGCTGCCCGAGGGCACGATGGAGCGACCGAGTTTTATGGCCCGATCGCCAACTCTCACAGCAATCACATTCTGGATATTTCAGTAACTCCTACAGGCTTACCTGAGTCGGTTGCGAGCGAGGCGATTGACATCGCACGAACAATCATGACCGAATTGAATGTGGTCGGTGTGTTGTGTGTCGAATTCTTCCTAGCTTCCAATGGGAATCTACTGGTCAATGAATTGGCGCCTCGTCCCCATAACTCCGGACACCTGACTGTGGATGCACATGTCACCTGTCAATTCGAACAACAGGTGCGAGCGATTTGCGGATTGCCGCTGGGAGCAACCACCCAACCTCGTCCGTCAGCAATGGCCAATCTCTTAGGAGATTTATGGCAGGATGGGGAACCTGACTGGGAACGTGCTGTTGCAGTGAGTGACCTCAAACTGCATCTTTACGGAAAACAGGAAGCCCGCGTGGGTAGGAAAATGGGGCACCTGACCGTGATGGCCGACACACCCGAGGAAGCTGCAGAAAAAGCCAGAGCTGCACGTGAAGCTCTGATGGACAAGTCACCCAGCTAGTTTGAATCTGTCAAAATGAAATACGTCTAAGCGACGGTTATTGCAACACTGGAACGGCCTGAAATGGGTTTCGATTCTTTGCGTATCTCCTGTGAGATTGTATCAATGCCGTAACACGTCGATGACTCCTGGAGCCACATAGCGGCTTTTTAGCTAATGAAGTGGCTTTAATGGCTTAATACAATATGCAGGCTGAATAATGCTTGAGCGTTGCATTTATTTAACCATTATGACAACTACACTTCAGTAAAATCATTTCAGAGCTGAGCTATTCTTTTTCGTTAGTCATCAAAAGACCAAACCGCCTACATGAGAAATATGCCGATGCGACACATTGTTTTTTTATGGTTCATACAATTCATTCTTCAATCCGGTCAGTTGCTAGCCGACATACCGGAGCAACGACTTTTCCCAGCCTCGTCGGAATGGACATCAGTTAACGACAAATCCATCACAACCGATGGGAGCTGGAAAGATGACCGTTTTCGCTTTGCTGATGCTGCTCATAAATACACCACTGAACACAACGCTTCTATGAGATGGAAATTCATCGGAAACTCTGTCGCTGTACGATTGGCCGGACAAAACACGTCTTCCTATCCCGGTACTGGTCTCCCCGCTCATGGAAAGTTAGCGATTTACATCGATGGGAAATTAACGAAATATATCTATCCAGCCCAACAAGGTCGCGAATTTATTGCTGCGAATAATTTACCGCCTGGCCCTCACGAACTCGAACTCCGCCACCTTGCTAATCAGGATTCGTCCGGAGTTCGTATTGAAGGCTTCTTAACAGCTAATCAACCAATCGGTCTTCTAACTTTTCCGATCACGGCAGAGCTGCAGGAATACCTAAACGATGTTCGGATTATTGTTTCCCGTGAGGGGAAAACAGTGCGTTCCACAATCGGACGCAATTGGCTCACAGGCCAAGCCTCGATTTCCCTCCCGGTCGGTCAGGGCTACGACCTCCGTATTGAAGCCATCGGCTGGAATTCTCGTATCACAAAAACACCGATTATTGTGGCAGGCAAATCAAATATTATCCCGCCGGTCTATTTGTATCGTGATTCCAAAACCGTTCAATACCGCTTTCGTTATCCAAAGTTAAATAACCAGGCCATTCGTACTAGCGGAGAACAATTCACCGCTCGTTTTCTAGGATTCGATGCGGACATCAAAGAAGTCCGAATTCAACGACAAATTGCAAAAGCGACCTTTTCTCGGGTGCTGCCGTTCAAAGAAGATATCCAAAAGGCATTTTACTATGACCGTCAAATCGAGATCAGCTTGCCGGCAAATACACCACCGGGCGTCTACGATTTGGAGATAGATATTGTAGGTGGATCACGGACAGGCACGTGCCGGTCCCCATCCGCCGTGGTGGTCACCAACAAATATCCAAACAACCCTAAATTCCTCACGTTTGGACATCTCGATACCTCCGGACAATATCAGGCCGAGTATCTTCAACGTATTGCAACTATGGCTAATATTATTGGTGCTGATATGCTACTTGCCAGCAATTGCGTGAACCCGGCTTATATTTCAGGTGCATTAAGCAATTTAAATATGCCGCATGTTGTTAACTTTGGCAATCATCAGGTTTACGGGCATCATCGCTGGTACGGCCCGGATCTGGGAAGCGTCACTTATGGCCCTAATCTAGTCGTTCTAAATTACGGCCTACCATGGCACGAATCAATTGAACCAGTTATTGCCGAACTGCAAAAACATCACACCAAAAATATCAAAGTGATCAATGCTTTCGAACACAATGCACCAATATCGCTTTTGGATAATTTTAGAGTCGCATTGATTCATGACGCCCATGGACCTGGAGATAAGTTAATGAAGATGGGTCAAACTCCTACCCAACGAGTTGGAAAGTCTAACTCGGTTAGTTTTCGCCTCGTTGAATTTGAAAACGGGCATGTTGTTAGTGCAACCTATCACAACCATCCCACTGCACCGATTCCTTTTGGGAGGGAACAGCAATCTCCTTTGAGAGTTGAAAGGAGTTCTTCATCTTCGGCGACGGTCATCAATGAGTTTGATCAGACATTCGAGAATGCACAAATTACATTTGTCGTGCCTAATGCCAAGTACACCACAACAGCCGGTAGAGTCAAATCTATTGCTATAAGTGATGACGATACCCTCGCAGAGGTTATCGTAACCATGAATATCAAAAGTAATAGCAAAACAAACATCAGTTTAATTCGTCAATGATGATTCATACGTTTCGTAATTTCCAGTCAGGGTTAATAAAGTATGCTCCATTACCGAATCAAGAAATCCGTACTACTAGGTATACTCATCAGCCTAACCCTGTCTGGCGAGAGGCTGGCAGGTCAAATTCAAACCAATTTCCAAATGCCTACGAAAGGCATCTGTGCACATCGGGGAGCTAGTGTATCCCATCCAGAAAATACGCTTGCCGCTTTTAAAGAGGCAATCAGGCTCGGTGCACATATGATCGAACTTGACCTTGCCCTCTCGAAGGACGATGCAATTGTGGTCTTGCATGATTCCACGCTTGATCGCACCACCAATGGAAAAGGCCTGGTAAGCGATTGGTCGCTTAAGGAATTAAAAACTCTAGATGCGGGTAGTTTCAAAGCGACTCGCTTCAAGGGAGAACGGATCCCCACGTTTCAGGAGGTCCTTGCAATTATGCCCGAAAATATCTGGCTCAATGTACATCTCAAAGGGGGTACCGAGCTTGCAATCGCAGCCACGAAGGTGATCGTCGAGGAACAACGTCTTCACCAGTGTTTTTTAGCCTGCGGGACGAAGGCCGCCGAGGCAGCCCAAAAGACGGATCTCCGAATCAAGATCTGTAATATGGAAAAGCAGGGAAACAATTTACAATACGTTCGAGAATCCATTAACGCCGGAGCCGAATTTATCCAACTATTTGGCGGAATGTCTGTGGACCCCGTGTTAACTAAACTGGCACGGGAAAATAACTTGATCGTCAACTTTTGCTGTACCAATGACGAGGCGACTCTGAAAAGCTTATTTGAATCCGGGGTTGAATTCCCCTTGGTGGATGATCTCGCAAAAATGCTAAAGATCGCTGTTGACGATGGGATAAAGCTTAATCAGCCAATTTATCGCGCCCGTAATCTACCAACTCAAATCGCAACTCCAATCTCTCTACTTACAAAACGTATTGCTTTAGAGAAAGGAATGGCAACTCAGGGGCTGGCAATTTCAGACCAACATTACTTCACTTCAAACGCCGGATCAATTGTCCGCTATACCAAGCAATGGAAGTTCGTGGAAGAAAAGAAAATACGCCTGCCCGGAGTGAATCACATCGGCGCCATTGATTACCACAATGGCTATCTTTGGGCTGGTTTTCTTAACGGACCGGAAAACGGTCAGTATGATGCGGCTAATGATAAAGCTATTGTGGCTAAAATCAATGCAAAGACACTCGAAGTATCCATGTCATGGGACCTGACATCTAAACTCAACTGGATAGACCCTGTTTGCTTCGATGGTCGCCACTTATGGATAGGAGATCTGAGTGATCTTGGAATTCATCGCTATCGCTTTGATGGTGAGGAAATAGTGCATACCGGTACACTTCGATATCCCAAAGAGATGCATTTTTCGCAGGGTATTCGAATAAAGAATAATAACTTGTACTCCATTCATACTTTTGGATCGATGGATGGTCTGTTTGAATTCCCCTTGCCTGCCGAACTAAACGAATCACCAGTAACGCCTACCAGAGCTTGGAGAATCCCCGAACTCTTCACACATACGGAAGGCTTTGCATTCGTTCCAGGAAACGATCTTGAAATCTGGCATGCTCAATATCGTTATGTGGACAAGATAAAGCTGAAAAACTAAGCCTAGAAGGATGTGTTTAGGAGATTTCCTCTAACCATTTAAAATTGAAAAGGCTGTAATCCGCAGGACTTATCAACAAACGGCGTAACACGGAAATGTAAATTCCAGCTGTCGGATTGTAAATCCCAAGCGAGAGAACCGCGTATAGAGATGTGTTTCTTCAGGCCTTCCAGTCGTACGAAGACTGTTTACGATACCCTGCGATCTTAATCGTCCCATCGGCGTAGACCGATATCGTGCTACAAGCGTTACTGGCTTCAAAACTTCCCTCTACCATCGCAACCATCGTGCAATAATGAATCCCACCGATTAATTGATGTGCATTTTTATGGCTATGTCCCTGGAACACTGCAAGTACTTGCTTCGAAGACTCAAGCGTGGCCCGAACCGTCGCAGCATTCTTGGCGCTGTAAACTCCGGCATCATCCAAACGATGGTGAGCAAATACAATCGTTGGCAAGTCGTTCTTGGCTAAATCTTCTTCCAGCCATTGAATCTCTTCAGCAATGACATTTGGATCTGTCCAGTCAAAGTTTTTCCGTTGGTAAGGCGTACCGTCCGATCGAAAGCACGCATCAAGCACAACAAAATGCACACCCTGTTCATCAAAAGAATAGTAAGACTTTTCCTGACCAACTCCTTTGAGGAATTCAGATTTCGTCAACGTGTCGACACAATGATTTCCGAGCACAAAATGTTTCGGGCATTCAATCGTATTGAGTTCTTTTACAATTCTCGATAGATAGCCAAGCTCTGTCTCAACCTTAGCCGCGGCATCAATCAAGTCTCCAAGGCATACCAGAAAATCTGGCTTTGAGGTTTCAAACACAGACCTAGCTTGCGCAAGTTTTTTAATCGTATCACGATAGTGCCGGCTACCTGCTGTGTCTTTATCTGCATAATGCAAATCGGTAATCGCTGAAAAACGAATCAACGGATCATCATCGAGTGCAGCGGAACAAGATCCACTCATGGACAAACCTGTCAGCAGCACGAGTGAACCATCTCGGAGAAAGGTTCTACGATTGTCTTTGCCTTGGTCTCTTATCGGGCTCTCTTCAATACAAGGAGCAGCAATCTTATTATCTGACATAGCACCTCAGATTTTTCAAAGTAAACGATAGGTGTTTCAACGAATAATCCATGCTAACGAAGGCCTGTACTTAATGGCAAATGATAAACATATGAATCTGCCGTAGGCAATCGCACGGTCTGCCCACTACAATTCGGGAATAGATTATCCATATCCTCTAAGGGAAGATTACCAATGCTTCAACGTCGTAAACTCATCCGCGGTTCCGCCCTGATGGCTGCCATGATGACCACCCCTGGCCTGTTTGCTGAGGAGCTAGTGCGAACAGCTGGTATGACCGAAGGCCCGTTCTATCCGGATAAGCTACCTCTTGATACGGATAACGATCTGCTGCTCATCAATGATTCCATCACACCAGGCGTGGGACAGATTACACATCTTGGTGGTAAGATTCTCTGCCCTCTAGGTCGCCCTATACGCAACGCATTTGTGGAAATCTGGCAATGCGATAACAACGGTGCATACTTACATGCCGGTTCAGGAAATGCCGACAAACGGGACAGTAATTTTCAGGGATACGGACGATTCCTAACGGATTCTAAAGGGAATTATTACTTCCGGACCATCAAGCCCGTTCCCTACCCAGGGAGAACTCCACATATCCACATTGCCGTAAGTCTAAATGGCCATCGAGTATTTACATCACAAATCTTGATCAAAGACTCGCCGTTAAATCAACGAGACGGCCTTTGGAGAAATATCAAGGATCCAGCAGCACGCAATAGTGTGCTCGCCGCCTTCAATCCAATCCAGGGTTCACCACTGAATGAACTGGAAGCCGAGTTTAATGTCGTCTTAGGACAAACGGCCGAAGAATATCAGGATGGGAAAATTCGTGGAGGTATTGGGAAACGTCAATGGCGACGTAGGTAATAGATCCATGCTGGAGTTATTCAAGAGAAAACTGTTCAAGATCATCTTCTGGCTGTTTTTACTTGTTGCGCTTCCCTTCACGGTCCTGCTGCTGATCGGTAGCCAACGATTTGTCTATCAGGCGGAGATTTCAATCTCGGCACCAGCCGAAGTGATCTTCCCATTTCTGCACCAGCCGTCAAAGATTCCGCTATGGCAAAACGGAGTGCAAGAGCTGAAGCCCATCGACAATGACTTCAACCGTCCCAATCACCGAGCCCAGTTAATCCTGGCCCGAGATAAGCAAGATAAGCTAGACAAGCAAGATGAGAAAGACGGGAACGACGGGAACAACCACTCCATCCCCATCGTGATCAAGGACATCTTCCCCAGTACTCACCTCATCACGGATTCCGAGACTTCACTCTTCAAATCCCAAACGACCTGGGAGTTAAAAACATTCAGCGATCACTCTGTGGTACGACAGGAAGTCGTTTGTTTCTATAGTGGTGTGGGACGATTTCTGGCTCCATTTATGACCTCGGAAGCAGAACGTCAGTTACAGGAAGACCTGTGGAAACTCCGCGAAGTTGTTGAACAACAACAGGGAGATTCATGGTTCCCTTAATCAGTAAAATCACGATCTACCCATTGAAGTCTTTTGATGGTATCGACCTCGAATACTCACATATCCTTCCGTCGGGTGCTTTGGAGAACGATCGCCGACTGGCCTTATTAGATGATTCAGGCAATTACTTTAACGCGAAACGCTATCCTGAGATCCACCAGTTTGAATGCCAATTCCACAAAGACTGGTTTAGCATGGTCATGAGTTTACCTTCGCAGTCAAAGATGGAGTTTTTCGATCTACGGACTGACGGGGCACGTCTCGTCACTTGGGTGAATCAATTTTGCACCGAAGTCACAGATTTCGAAGAAAACACTGAGGCCGGTTTACCTGATGACCGCACTGCCAACGGCCCCACTTTAATCAGCCGCGCAACTCTGGAGTTGGTGGCTTCCTGGTTCGACGGAATGACAATTCATGATGTACGGCGGCGACTTCGACCGAATATTGAAATTGAAGGCGTTCCGGCTTTTTGGGAAGACCAGTTGTTTGACAGTAACGTTCCCTTCTCCATCGCTAGCGTCCAGTTGATAGGTAGTAACCCTTGCCAACGCTGTGTTGTGCCAACTCGCTGCCCCGACTCGGGCAGTGTATTGAATGATTTTTCTGATACTGTTCGACGCAAGAGGAAAGAATTACTTCCTGAATGGAGTGATTCCAGTCGATTTGATCACTATTATAAGCTGGCAACAAATACCCAATTGGCCCCGGAAAGTAACGGTGGCAGTATTAGCCTGGGCGACAAACTGATCCTCCCCAGCAACTAGACTGACTAGGCTGACTTGGCTGACTTGGCTGACTTGGCTGTGATGCTATACAAGACCTCGAGCCCACACTTATAATGAACAAGTCACAATCCCCATTTAAACAACCCAAGAATGAACTCAAAATGTTACGACTAGGTGAATTCAACAGTCGAAGTTGCGACGGAGTCTCACGACGAGCGTTTGTACAAGCTGGAGCAGCATTACCCCTGACGGCAATGCTTTCGTCCGGACAAATTGCCGAGGCAGCGGCTAAAGCTCGCGCAAAGTCAATCGTCTTTGTATGGCTTTGGGGAGCCCCCAGCCATCTCGACACTTTTGACCCAAAACCCGATGCTCCTATGAGTCACCGTGGCCCGTTTGGCACGATCCCAACGACACTACCGGGAGTACGATTTACAGAACTCGTCCCGAAACTTGCAGCTCGCACAGACAAGTTTGCATTAGTTCGAAGCAACATCACGCATGACGGCGGACACCCTGGAGCGGGCACCTATGGATTTACCGGAGCTCGTGAAGGACGAGGGGTCACTATTCAACCGAGCTGGGGATCGATCGTCTCGCGTCATCATGGTGCCGGTGAAGGCTTACCTCCCTATGTCATGCTCGCACGTGGAATTCCACGGGACGTCGCAAAGTTGATTGATGGCTATGGTGGTGGTGACTGGGGGAAAGCTTATGATCCTTTCCTTATCCAATGTGATGAAATGGGAACGATTGACATCCCTGCGTTGAAGTTGGTGGATGGAATCACTCCGGATCGCATCGCTCATCGACGAAATCTGCAGGCTCAACTCGATAAAATCAAACGCAACGTTACGGCCGACAATTTCGATGCCTGGGATAGCAAAGCGAAACAGGCATTTACTCTACTGACCAACAAACAGGCGCTCGAATCTTTAGACCTAACTCGCGAATCCACCACACTGCGTGAAAATTATGGCCAGTCGTCTTTTGGTCAGAGTTTAATTCTGGCCCGTCGCCTCGTCGAAGCGGAAGTTCCGTTTATCAATGTCAGCTGGAGTGAGTATGTCGAAGCGTTTAGCCCCAACACCGATTTCGGTTGGGATACTCATGTAAAGAATTTCGACCTCTTACCCAACCGTCACTGTCCGGTTTTGGACAATGCCATGTCTGCATTCCTGGACGACATGTATGACCGTGGTCTGATGGATCAGACGCTTGTCGTCTGTATGGGCGAATTCGGCCGTACGCCACGAATTAATAATCGAGCAGCTCGGGATCACTGGCAGCATAATTACTTCTCCATCTGGGCTGGAGCTGGTGTGAAGCCGGGGCAGGTCGTGGGAGCAAGCGATGCGAAAGGTGAACGCCCTGTTACGCGTGGAATTGAGCCCACCGGTGTCGGTGTCACGATGCTGGATTGTATGGGCATCGATAGTATTGCCCGTGCGGAATTAAATGTGCTTCCGGAAGGAGAATTCATTCATGAACTCTTCTAAACAAAGACTAGGCGTTACGTTGTGGATACTGGTTATCGGTTTACAACTTTCAGCCGCTGAGCCGATCCGGCTGACTCATGATGGAAAAATGAAGCAAGATCTATGCTTCACTCATGACACCCATGAACTCATTTACTCCGTACTGAAAACGCCTTTACTGATCAAATTGCAACGACTCAACCTTGAATCAGGCAAGATCGAGGATTTTCATGCCAATGCAAATACGAATGAGATTTATATTGAATTCGCAAAGGATATGAAGCACTACGCTTACATTCGCAATGATGGGAATCTTCACACCGTTCTACAGGTACAGGATGTCGACAAGGGGCAGCTTTACAGCCTCAATCCAGGTGGTGGATTTGCCTGTATTCGAGCACTGACAATTAGCCCGGATGGACAGAATATCGTCTACTCCTTCCCTGAATCCAGGGGCTCGCAACAATTGTGGATGACCGATAATAAGCTCGAGAATAAAACCGAATTAACCAAATCAGATTTCATCGATGCCTATCCTCGCTTCTCGCCGACTGGCAACGTATTAACATTTACCTCGACCCGCAGCGGAAATTTTGACATCTTTCGCATGTCCGCAGATGGCTCTGGTATTTTCCAGTTAACCGATCACCCCGGCATCGATACTCGTCCATCCTTCTCCCCGGATGGCTCTAAGATCGTCTATACAAGCCTGAGACAGGGGAACTATGAGATTTTCATCATGAATGCGGATGGCTCCAACCAAAAGCAGGTGACAAACAATCCCGGAAAAGATGATTTTGCCTGCTGGCACCCGGATGGAAAAAGAATTCTTTATGTTGGTGAAGTCCGAGGGAAAAAGGATATCTACAGCATCTCAGTCGAAGACATGCTGGACTAACTGACATCTCGGCTTCGGTTTATCCGCCGAAGCCTGTAGGGCGAAGGTGGAACGGACAAGCTCCTTTCTTCTATAGCATGAGCTCTGCCGCTGAGGACAGAGTTTATCCACCGAAGCCGGACCCAATTGTCTAACTGTCTAATTGTCTAACTGTCTAATTGTCTAACTGTCTAATTGTCTAACTGTCTAATTGTCTAACTGTCTAATTGTCTAACTGT